>NZ_JANMZH010000540.1:0-5853 GCF_031383065.1 Microcoleus sp. OTE_8_concoct_300
ACTTTTTTCTACAGTCCTCTTTAAAGGACTTTCGCTATCAGCCAGGAAATGAATTCCCTGGCGGATTGGCGGACTGTCGGACTTATCAGAGTGTAGCAGATATCATCTACTAAAAAAACCATGAAATCAACACACAAAAAACCCCGCTTTTTCCTAACCTTCCTCTCATTTACCGCCTTAGCAATGTGGGAATTAGGACTTTTCCCCGCATCCGAAACAGCCACAGCCCAAATTACCCCCGCAACCGACGGCACGAATACTCAAATTACTCCCAGCGGCAACCAATTCAACATCCAAGGCGGACAACAATCTGGCGACGGTGCGAATCTCTTTCACAGTTTCCAACAATTCGGTTTAACTCAAGGGCAAACTGCCAATTTTATATCAAATCCCAATATCCGCAATATTTTAGGGCGAGTTGTCGGCGGCGATGCTTCGCTGATTAACGGATTAATTCAAATAACTGGCGGCAATTCCAATTTATTTTTAATGAATCCAGCGGGGATTGTTTTCGGAACAAATGCCAGTTTGAACGTGCCTGCTGCTTTCACTGCTACTACTGCGACGGGCATCGGCTTTAACAATAACTGGTTTAGTGCGGCTGGCACGAATAATTATACTCAATTAGTCGGAAATCCTAATACTTTTGCTTTTACAAATACACAGCCGGGAGGAATTGTCAATTTCGGCAATTTGGCAGTGGGACAAGGGCAAAATTTAACTTTGTTGGGCGGCACGGTTTTGAGTACGGGACAACTTTCTGCACCGGGAGGTAATATTACTGTTGCGGCTGTACCGGGTGAGAGTTTAGTCAGAATTAGTCAACCGGGAAATCTGTTGAGTTTGGAGATTCAGCCGCAATCTGCAGCGGGCAGCTTGCCTCAAAATTGGGTGTTACCGGTTGCATCTTTGCCGCAGTTGTTGGCGGGTGGCGGGGGAGGTGCAACGGGGGTGACGGTTAATTCTCAAGGGCAAGTAGAATTAACTGGTGGTGTGCAAGTAGAGAATGGAGATGCAGTTGCTAAAGGCGTAAGCGCGGGAAGTGCAACGCTGTCAGCTAATCGCAATTTGACATTAGTTGAAAGTCTGTTGCGTACAACTGGCGATTTAAATTTGCTGGCTGACAATACAGTGCGGGTGCGCGATAGTGTGGCAAATCCGTTTGTGGCTAATGCTGGCGGTAATCTGTATATTCATGGAAATCAAAGTATTGATATTTTTGCGCTGAATCATCTTTCGCAAACGCCTTTTGTCAGCGGTGGAAATCTGACTTTAGTGAGTGATGGCATCATATCTACAGATGCTCACTTTCGCAGTGGCAATAATATGTCAATTCTCGATCGAGCGGGCAAACCTGCTAATTTTACCAGTTTGTACGATCCAATATTTACGCAGTCTAAGGACTATATCGCTGGGGGATATACGGGGGCTTCCCTCAAGGTAGATACGACTTCAGGTACTGGAAATATTACTTTTAATGGAGATATCATAATTACGAGTCCAGATGCAACTTTGGCTGGTGCTACTACGGGTGATGAATTTATATTGGGCAGTTCGCGATCGGTAATTTTGCGCTCGGGTGGCAATATTCAAGTAGGTGGAAAAATTGATACTTATGTAAGTAATTCCAATAACGTAGGCCCTGTAATTATGCAAGCTAGAGGCAACATTCAAACTGACCTGATTATGGCAGACGCTTTTGGGGGTAAAGCTGGTTATATCTCTTTGACTGCTGGGGGCAACATTTCTACAGGCCGACTTACTACTATAAATACAAAGATCCTTGGCAGTGGCGGTGATATTACTGTGAATGCAGGTGGCAGCATTACTACTGCCGATATACATTCTTTCGCGCCCAGTGGAGCGGGTGATATTACTCTCAAAGGAAAAAACGATATTACTTTAGACTGTGCTTCCCCTAGTTTTTGCATAGAGAGTTTTGCAGGAGGAGTTCCTAACGTAATAGCTACTGGCAGTAGTGGTAATGTTACCATCATCAGCGAACAGGGAGCTATTATTTTTCCGACAAATGGAGTACATATAAGCGCTGGAAATAGCGATTCCCCCGGCAATCCTGGTTCTGTAACGTTACAGGCAAATCGTAACATTAATCTAGATATTATAGGATCAACTAGTACAGGTTCATCGAAAGCAGATGGTGCAAATATCAATATTACAAGTGTAAATGGCACTATTAATACTGGCCAAATAGATGCTACTTCTAACAGCGGTAAGAGAGGTGGCAACATCAAAATATCTACTACCAATGGTGATATTAAAACAGGTAACGTCTCTAACTACGGCACATTGCGGGGCGGACAGGGGGGGATAATTAACTTTACTAGCACTAACGGCAGCATCACTACAGGGGACTTAATTTCAAGCAGCACTCTTCAGTCGGGAGCGGATATTTTTCGCCCTGAAAATGGTGGCTCAATTACTTTAAATGCTGGCAGCAATATTACGACTGGCAATCTCAGTGCACTGGCGAGTTTAGATGGTGGGCCGATCGCACTTACGAGCACTGCCGGTTCCATAAATACCGGAACGATCGATGTCACGGGCGATCGCACTGCTGGAAAAGTCGCGCTTCAAGCTGACAGCGGCATTAAAACATCGACCGTAGGAATTACAATTACAGGTGTGTCTGAGAATGGCAATGGCAGCAACGTTACTTTATCTACTACCAAGGGTGACATTAATATAGGTGAGGTTATAGCTGGAGGAAAATTACAAGGTGGAAATCTTGAATTTACGAATAAAAATGGCAATATCACTACAAGTTCGTTAATTACAACTTTTAATGATGGTTCTTCGCCAGATTTCACAACTAAAAAAGGTGGCACTGTTAATTTAAATGCTACGGGCAACATTACTACCAGTGACATCGAAGCGAGCGGCAATCAAGACGGCGGCTCAATAACCTTCAAAAGCGGCGGTTCTATAGATACTACCGCCGGAATCATCAATGCAATGGGCGGCAACAACGGCGGCAATATTTCCCTAGAAGCCACCAACAATATCACTACAGCCGGAATTGGGGACTCGGCTGTATTGTTAAGCGGGGTCAATGCCAATAGTGGCAATCTTCGCATTCAAAGCGGCGGTAATATTGACACAACTGCCGGTCCGCTGATTACTGCTGCGGCAAATGGCAAAGGCGGAAATGTTGCCATAGATGCTAAAGGAACTGTCGCTACATCTAGTATTAATTCCCGCACTTTTGCTCCCAACATCACTGTGACTGGTGGCAATATTGAGCTTAAGGCAAATAGTATTACTGTGGGCGGAAGTATCGAAACTAACCGCAATAATATTACATTTGCTGCTCCGGTAACATTGGCTAATGACCTCTCTGTAATAATTCGGGAGACGGGCGACATTACTTTCAATTCTACTGTTGATGGCTCGCACAATCTTACGGTCAAACCCGATGCGGGAGTTGTTCAGTTTGGCGGTGCGATCGGCAACGTGACTCGTCTCAACAGTATCAAAATTCTAGATGATATTCCCAAAACTACCGCCGCGATCGACATTGCTACAACTAATAACATTACTACCCAAAATATTACCTCCGCGGCGGGAATTTCTTTGTACAGCGACAAAGGAGAAATCAAAACAGGTCATCTTAACTCGACTTCCCCTAACAATGGTGGCAATATCGAGCTTAATGCTGGCACTAATATTACTGCTGGCGATGTCAACACCTCTGCGGCTGGTAATGCCGGCAATATTTTTTTCGATGCTAACGGCAATATTAATGCTGGAAAAGTTGACTCTTCGGCTAAGGGGAATGCGGGCGATGTTACCGCGATTAACCGCAGCACTACTGGCAATATTGTTGTCAGTCAAATTGATGCTCAGAGTCAGGGCAGCGGTACTGGCGGAAATGTTTCGATTTTGACCGAAAACTTTTTTCGATCGCTAAATTCGTTCACAGACAGAAACGGCATCAATGCTAGCATTTCTACGGCGGGAAGTCCAGGAGATAGCAACGGCGGTACTATAATTATCCGCCACGGAGGCGCCGGATTAACGCCGTTTATTGTCGGTGATCCTGCCACAAATGGAACGAGGGGTGCAATTACTAGGGGAAATAGTAATCCCATACAAACAATTTTGCCCGATCGCGAATATCCCTATACTCACAGACAAGATCGCAGTCTCGTGCAAAATCGCGATCGCATTCAAATTATTTCCGTACCGCCGCCAACGCCTACACCCAAACCCCCAGATCCTCCAACGCCTACACCCAAACCCCCAGATCCTCCAACGCCTGCACCCACACCCGCAGATACTCCAACGCCCGTACCCACGCCCTCACCGCTATTCCCACCGCGTTTGCGCGTCGCACCATCGGCAACTCCCGAAAGCTCGATCGCAGCTTCCCCAAATCCCCAAATATTTATCCCACCTGCCCCCATTCCCGAAACTTCGATCGCCACCCCATCCCCATCCCCAACACCCGAACTCGCGCCGATCGATTTTTCCCTCATCCAACAACTGCTAAGCACCAATTCCTCAAGACTGCCGCCCCGCACAGCCCGCACACAGCCCTCAACACCCACAACGCCAAACGCTGCTGCCCGAATACCCGCCCCGCCGAGAATTCCCCCGAGCGCCCAACTCACCGCTCCCACCGCACCGATTGCCACTCAACCTGCGATCGCCTCCCAACCTTCAAACGCGCCAAATCCAGCGACCACAGCCCCTATTGCCTCTGTAACCCAGCCTGTAGCTCAAATTCAGCCAGCACCTGCAAGTGCGATCGTTCCCGCGCCTGCAAGTGCGATCGTCCCCGCGCCTGCAAGTGCGATCGTTCCCGCGCCTGCTGTCAGGCAAAGCCAAACTCCCCAAGAAGAGTTAGCTTTTTTAATTGGCGATTTATTGGGAGCTAAAACCTCTATTAGCCAAAACGCTGCAACGGGAAATACCCAATTAAATTGGGAGCGTAACAACGAAACAATTATCTCCCTAGAACTTCCTTACACCCCGTCAGTTAACACCATTGCCGGAGCCGAAGCAGATAACCTGATTTCTCAACAGCCATCGGCTGATAGTTTAACTGTTTCAGTCGCAGAAACTCCGCCGGAAATAATCGATCGAACTCCTAGTTTACCGATTGCTACTTCTGAACCCTTTGACCTCAATCTTTCTAACGTGTGGGATACAATTGCTGCAATAAATACAGCGCCCGTTCAAGATTCACCCACTATTACTCCAGCACCCGCACCAGTTCCCGCACCCGCACCAATTCCCGCACCCGCACCAATTCCAGCGCCCGCACCAATTCCGACTCCTGCACCAACTCCCGCAGCAGAAACGCCAAATATCCCAAATATCCCCAATCAAATTCCCTCTCAAATAACTCGATCGCTTGTAGAACAAACTCTCGACCAAAACAATGCTAACGATGCTGTTTCCCTAATTGACCAACTGTTTGAACAAGATTACGAAAATGAGGCTGGAGAAAATTTAACTGATAAAAAAATCAACGTTCAATATGTGAGAGAAACTCTGAAAAAGATTAAGGAAGAAACCGGAAAACAAGCAGTCATTGTTTACGCGATCGTCCGTCTCGAAGAATTGTCGCTAGTGTTAGTAGTTCCCGACGGCCCTCCGATTCTCAGAAACGTCCCTGTCGAGAGCAAAGATTTGCTAGCAACAGTGGCAGAGTTTCATCGTTATTTGGGTCAAGCAAATGATTATGAAAATGAAGAATATTTGCCAACAGGTCAGCAACTTTACCAGTGGTTAATTGCGCCTATTAGTCCAGATTTAGAAGGATTAAATGTCGATACGCTAGTGTTTTCATTCGATGCCGGTTTGCGCCAATTACCCCTAGCAGCTTTG
>NZ_JANMZH010000592.1:0-5331 GCF_031383065.1 Microcoleus sp. OTE_8_concoct_300
GGCTCTGCCTGGTAACGCCTATACGGAGGCTCTGCCTCCAATTTTCCCGATATTAAGCGAGGCAGAGCCTCTGCAAATGGGTTCCCAGGCAGAGCCGGGGAACCAGTTACTCGCTTAAGTTTTTAACATACAAACAAGTCCCTGGATTCATCTGTGGTCAAAATCTAAAATCTAAAATCTAAAATCTAAAATCGAATGACAGAAATACCTCAAAACTGGCAAAATCAACTCTTACCCCAACCCCCTGCTTGGCTGATAGAAGCTGTCAGAAACCATGCACCAGAACTCCCCGGAAACTATGCCGCCGCACTTCTGTGGTATAGAGGAATTCAAAACCCCGAACAAATACCCGGTTTCTTAAATCCCCAACTTTACCAGCCAGCAAGTCCCTTTGAATTCGGACTAGAAATGAACTGGGCGATAGAAAGAATCCAGCAAGCACGAAACAGCGCAGAAAAAGTCGCAATTTGGGGAGACTTCGACGCCGACGGCATTACCTCAACCTCGGTACTTTGGGACGGACTGGGAGAATTTTTTGCTCAAAATGACCAACTAACTTATTACATCCCTAACCGCTTAACCGAATCTCACGGACTCAATATCCCGGGAATAGACGCCTTAGCAAAATCGGGAATTAGCTTAATTATTACCTGCGATACCGGAAGTACAAACATCGCCGAAATCGAATATGCTACTAGCTTAAACATCGATACAATTATTACCGACCATCATACATTACCTGACAAGCGCCCGCCAGCTACAGCCATTATCAATCCCCGCTACTTTCCCCCAAACCACCAACTATTTAACCTTTCAGGAGTGGGAGTAGCTTACAAATTAGTTGAAGCATTGTATGACACATTACCGGATATTCCGCAGCGCCCGCTCACAGATTTATTAGAATTAGTAGCGATCGGCTTAATTGCCGATTTAGTCCAACTTACAGGAGACAGTCGCTACCTAGCACAAATCGGCATCCAGCAACTGCAAAAACAAATCGCAAATCCCACCCGCCCAGGAGTTGCAAAATTGCTCGAACTGTGCAAAAGATCGGGCGATCGCCCAACCGACATTTCCTTCGGGCTCGGCCCCCGAATCAACGCCGTCAGCCGCATTCAAGGTGACGCCAGCTTCTGCGTAGAACTCCTCACCAGCCGCGACAAAAAACGCTGCGAAGAACTAGCAAATTTAACCGAAATTGCCAACTCCCGGCGCAAATCTTTACAAAAAGATGTTGCCAAAGATGCCGCCCACAAATTAGCCAAACTCGACCTCTCAACTACTAGCGTCATCGTCCTCAGCGACCCCCAATGGCCGGTAGGAGTATTAGGATTAGTAGCGGGACAAATCGCCCAAGAATACGGTCGTCCCGTGATTTTATTCAGCACAGAAGGAAGCGAAGAAATTAACGAAAATTCCCCGGAAACGCAATTTACCTCTTTCTTAGATCCACAATCACAAACACTTTCTCCATGCAAAATTGCCAGGGGTTCGGCGCGTTCCGCCAATCAAATCGACCTTTACCAATTAGTCAAAGGCCAAGCGCATTTATTGCACAGATTTGGCGGTCATCCCTTCGCTGCCGGATTAAGTCTCCCCGTTGAAAATATCCCCCTATTTACCGATGCGGTCAATCAGCAACTGCGGCAACAATACAGTACAGATAGTTTAACAGCCGCCCCCGTTCAAGCTGACCTAAAAATTACTGTGTCGGAATTAGGCAAGGACTTATTTCAAGAACTAAAATTGCTCGAACCGTGCGGTATGGGCAACCCCACACCAAAATTGCTGATTGAAAACTGCTGGTTTGACAATCTCTGGAATCAAAAAATCAAGGATTTGAAAGGGCAAAAAGTAGAATATATCAAAACAGAATTTACAATTAGGGACGAATCTAGCGATACGGGATTTCCCGGCATTTGGTGGGGACACAATCAAAACGAAGTTCCCCAAGGTCGCTGCGATGTCACCGTTGAACTCGATTTTAATACTTACAAATCGCGGTATGAAGTGCGCCTCGTAGCAGTGCAAGAACGCACGGAAGAAAACCAAATCAATGCGCCCACTAAAATAGATTGGATCGTAGACTGGCGCAATAGAAATAATGATGAAGAGTTGTTAGCAGCCAGCACAAACTTAGAATCTCTAATGCCGATCGACAATCTAGTTTACAATTCCCAAAAGGTCGATCGACAAAACTCGATCGTCCTCAAACAATGCCCCGCAAGCTGGGACGAACTGCGGATCTGGTTTCGGCAAGCACAGCACACTCAGAAAAAACTCGCGATCGCCTATACCTTACCCCCACCCGTAGCCCCACAGCAAATCTGCCAACAACTAATCGGCATCGCCAAATACCTCAGCCGTACCAAAAAACCCGTCACCAGACAGCAACTAAGCCAAAAACTCGGCATCAGCGACACATCCCTGCAACTCGGGTTCAAAACCCTAACATATCTCGGTTTCAAAATCAATTATCGCGATCGAGCTTTCCACATCACCAGACAACCCGAAACCGCACAACAAGAAGACGCGCCAAAGCAAATCCCCCAACCGTTATTAGATAGCCAATCCATCCAATTCTCCGTGCCAAATTCCCCCATCGCCGCCCGTTTTGCAGCGCAATTTTTAGCAGCAGTCTCCGAAGAACAATTCCGCCGGAAATATTTCTGTGAAGTACCCCTCTCAACAATTCAATCGATCGCCCGAGAGACCGTTTTCCAAGAAGATTCCACAGAAAATCCCTTCTAACTGATATCTTGCACCATTCTCAGGAACAGGCAAGATGCCTGTTCCACAAAGAATGAATTTTCTTGTGGAACAGGCATCTTGCCTGTTCATACAAAGCTTATTGAGAATAGTGCAACATCTCAGTTCTAACTGATATCTAGCACCATTGTTAAGCATAGGCAGGATCACAGTTCCACCGATCAGATAACTTTTCTTGTCGGGGCCGCACTCGGAAAGCGCCGGTGGGACGGGCTTTTTGGCCTGTGAAGCCAGATAGATTCTTGTGGCGCTGGCTTAACAGGCCTATTCCTGACACGGAGGCAACATCTCAGTTGTAAGAAATATCTTAGTTCTGAATTCATCCCGATAAAATAAGGCATAGGGCAATGAAAGTTATCCGTTGCGAGTCAGGCCCAAAACTCATAACTCCTAACTCACAGCCCAAAACCCAAAACTCCCCACCGCCAAACTCGATCGCCAATCTCCAATTTAAAACCCCTATGCTCCTCTGTCCCCGCTGCCAATTTGAAAATCCCGATCCAAACAAGTTTTGTCAACAATGCGGAAATTCCCTAATTTACAAACCTTGCCACGAATGCGGGACCCAAGTCGCTTTTAGCGCCAAAGAATGTCAGAATTGTGGCGTCGCAACAGGTCAAGTATGGCGGGCCATTATCTGCGGTCGATCGAATTTTCCAGCAGTCGAGCCACAGGAGTCAACCATACCCCCAGGCGAGTTTGGGCAAAAACCAGACATAGTTCCAGAAACCGCATCGCCCCAAAACTCTCCTGAACCAATCACAGACACCATTAAAACAGAAATAACCACCCCAGCCGAACCCCCAACAGCAGTCGAACCAACTTCTCCACAGCTTCGCGACGGCGAATTCAGCAGCGCAGAAAATGACGCTGTAGTAGCCGTGGGGGCGATCGCACCAGCATCCTTTCAAACAACAGAAAAAAGCTCTACTACAGCACCAGAGCGCCAAATAACCCCATCTGAGCACAATTTTACAACCGCACCACAGCCTAAACAAATCCACGAAGCAACAGAGAACCCCGACAGCCCAAACATAGCTGACATCTCCCCCCAAACTCCACAATTCCCCGTCCCCAATTCAGAATATTTAATCCCTTCCCAGCCAGCAGGAGCTTATTTAGACACCCAGCAGCGCTACCAACTCCTAGAAACCGTGCCGCCGAGAAAACCCTCAGACACAGTAGCAGTAAGAGTATTGGACTGTCAGCCGCTGCAAATGTCACCCCTCAAAGCAATGCTAGCAGCCAACTCTGCCAGCGTCGCCAAACGAACCTCCCCCTACACCGCCGCCATCAAACCCGAAGAAAATTCGATCCATTCCGCCTTAGCAAAGCTTTGTCAAGGCATAGCTGAACCTTATCTGGCACTGCGGTGGCAATACTCTCAAAACCTGCCAGTCATTCACGATAGCTGGTCAGACAGCGAACAGGCAGTGCTGCTGCTAGAAGACGGCTCCCAATGGTCGCTGCTGCTAGAACGGTGGAATCAACCCCAAACTTCCACCCAGCAAATTTTATACTGGCTGCACGAAATGACAGAACTGTGGGCTGCCCTAGAACCCTGGCACTGTCGGCAAAGCTTGTTGGAACTGACAAATTTGCGAGTCAACCCCGACTCTTCCTTTTCCTTGGCCTCTTTGCGGCTGCAATACCTCTATCCCGAACCCGTCGGCTCAAACCTGCAACTCGTAGATTTGGGGCAACTGTGGCAGGTGATATTTAGCCAGTCCTCGCGCACTGAGTGTGGCGCATTGCTCGAACTGCTGCAACAAATGTATAGAGGCGAGATTAACACAATCGAAGAATTGCGATCGCGCCTAGAAACAGTTCCCCTCGAACTCCAACCCGCACCTTCACCAAGCTCAACCCCGACGCGCGAGCATTACCGCAGCCCCGACGAGTCCCCCCCCGACGTTGGCGAGGTCTTAACCCAGCCCATGCCACTCCAGATTTACAGCTTAGAAGACGCAGGCCTCAGCGATACTGGTCCGACGCGCGACCACAACGAAGACTTCTTCAGCATCTGGACTCAGCTCAACAAACTCGAAAGCTCCTTCGGTCGCATCTTTCAAACCAAAGGGCTTTACATTCTCTGCGACGGCATGGGCGGACACGACAGCGGAGAAGTAGCCAGTCAACTAGCCGCTGAAACCCTCAGAGAATTCTTTCAAACCAGTTGGGAAAATCAACTACCTCCAGCAGACACCATCCGCGAGGGAGTGCTGCTAGCCAACAAAGCCATCTTTGAAATCAATCAAAAAGACGGACGCTCCGGCAGCGCCCGCATGGGTACAACTCTAGTCGCAGTCTTAGTTCAAGACACCCAATTCGCCGTTGCCCACGTCGGCGACAGCCGCCTCTACCGACTGAGAAAGGGACAGGCCCTAGAAAAAATCACCTCAGACCACGAAGTCGGGCAGCGCGAAATTAAGCGCGGGGTTGACCCGGAAACTGCTTATGCCCGTCCCGACGCCTATCAACTAACTCAAGCCCTCGGCCCGCGAGACAGTAATTTTCTCAAGCCTGAGGTGCAGTTTTTAGACTTGTGCGAAGATACCTTAT
>NZ_JANMZH010000608.1:0-4646 GCF_031383065.1 Microcoleus sp. OTE_8_concoct_300
TTACGCTATGCACTCGAAGCATTTCGGACAGCCATATCTTTTAGGTTTGTGAAATGGTTGAACCAAAATTGGGACGTATTCTCCGCTTATAAAGCCAGTTTAGGCTTTGTTTGGGCTTAAAATTTGTTTAAGTCCCGTTAAATGAAGGAGGACTAATTATGAAATGGAACCGAAAAATAAAAAATAAAGGTAACTTAGTTAATGCAGTTTAGATGTCGAACAGCTTACTGGTGCTGGCTTCACAAACGGTGTTAATGGCGATCTAGTAGGCACTGCTGGCACTCCCATCAATCCGAATCTCGGAGCACTGGCAAATAACGGGGGCCTTACGCAGACGCACGCACTGAATGCAGGTAGTCCCGCGATCGACAGGGGTAATAGCGCGATCGCACCTGCTACGGATCAGCGTGGCTTAACTCGGCCTTCTGGCAGTGCTGTTGACATCGGCGCTGTTGAAGTACAACAGATTGTTAGCATCACCCCGTTCGATGATTCAGCCTCGGAAAACCCGATCGACACAGGCACTTTCCGTGTCAGCCGCAGTGATAGCACAGTTGGTAATTTGACGGTGAATCTCGCCATTGATGGCAGTAGTACCGCTGTTGCTGCTGACTACAATCTGGGCAGTACCTTTCCCGTCACTATTCCGAACGGGCAAAGCTTTGTGGATGTGATTCTGACTCCGGTTGATGACGCTATACCGGAGGTTGCAGAAACGCTGCGACTGAACTTGGGAAATGGGAATTATGCGATCGCACCAGCCAGCAGCAATGCTACAGTGACTATTGCAGCCAATGACTCGATTGCTTATGCGATCGCACTCACAAATCCAGCGACAGGTTCCTTAATAGAAGGCAATTCCGGCACTAAATCCGTCACTTTTACTGTCACTCGCAGCGGTGGCACGGGGGTAGGGAGTACGGTAAATTATGCGATCGCTGGTACCGCGAGCAACGGCGCAGACTACAATAATATCAATGCTGCCGGGGCTACTACCGCCACAGGGACGATCGCCTTTGCCGCCAACGAAACAACTAAAATTATTGCTGTGGATGTCTTGGGCGAAACCGCAGTTGAACCTGACGAGACAATTACCGTCACCCTCAGCAACCCAAATTTGACCGCAGCGCCGGAAAGTTCGACTATCACCACCAGCACCGCCACTGCTACGATCGCCAATGATGACAGCCCTAGTATCTCGATCGATGATGTAGTTGTTACCGAGGGCAATACGGGTACTGCTAGCGCCACCTTTAGCGTCTCTCTCTCAGCAGGTTCTAGCTTGCCCGTCACCGTCAATTACGCCACGTCTGACGGTACTGCTAACACTGCTGATAGCGATTACGCGGCGGCCACAGGCAGCGTTACCTTCAATGTCGGGGAAACGACAAAAACCATTACTGTTGCTGTCAACGGCGATTCTAAGTTTGAAACTGACGAAACATTTAACGTCAACCTCAGCACCGCTGTCAATGCGACTATTACTAAAGCGACGGGCATAGGTGCGATCGTAAATGACGACTTGGAGTCACCAACTCCGACTCCGACTCCAACTCCGACTCCAACTCCGACTCCGACTCCGACACCGACACCGACTCCAACTCCGACACCGACGCCGACGCCGACAACAACGCCGACGCCGACAACAACGCCAACTCCAACGGATACTCCGACGCCGACTCCGACTCCAACTCCGACTCCGACTCCGACTCCAACTCCGACTCCGACTCCGACTCCGACTCCGACTCCAACGGATACTCCAACTCCGACTCCAACGAATACTCCAACGAATACTCCAACTCCAACGGATACTCCGACTCCGACTCCGACTCCGACTCCGACTCCGACTCCAACTCCAACGGATACTCCGACTCCGACTCCGACTCCGACTCCAACGGATACTCCGACTCCAACGGATACTCCGACTCCGACTCCGACTCCGACTCCAACGGATACTCCGACTCCGACTCCAACGGATACTCCGACTCCGACTCCGACTCCAACGGATACTCCGACTCCGACTCCAACTCCGACTCCAACGGATACTCCAACGGATACTCCAACTCCGACGGCGACTCCAACTGCGACGCCAACGCCAGAAACTCAAGACGAAGATTGCATTTGCAAGCAGATAACCTTTCCCAGCCAGACTGCTATTCGCGGCCCCAACCAAACAAATAGCACCACCAACGGTACAGAAAGCGACGACATTCTGGAGGGTTCGATTACCAATGACAATATCAACGGCTTAAATGGTAACGACTTGGTAATTGGCTTTACTGGCAATGACAATATTTATGGCGGATCTTACCTCGGCATCGATCTAGGAAATATAACCATTCTTCCCTCTGCCACAGATAGCGACTTGCTGGTTGGCAATGAGGGCGATGATTACCTCAACGGGGGTGCTAAAGATGATTTAATTTTTGCGGGCGAGAACGAAGATGTTGCTTACGGTGGCAAAGATGACGACATAATTTTTGGAGGCAAACAGAGCGATACTTTAATTGGCGATGAGGGTAACGACACCTTATACGGTGGTGGTGCTTTTAACCCTTTAGACATCGATTCTACAGATCGCGATTTGCTATTTGGCCTCAGTGGCGATGATTACCTCAACGGGCAAGAAGCCGAAGATTCCCTTTCTGGCGGTAATGGAAACGATACAGTGCGTGGCGGCAAGGGTGATGATTTGGTCCTAGGAGACTTGGGCAACGACGTGCTGTTTGGGGATGAGGGCAGCGATACTCTCTGTGGTGCCGACGGAGAAGATACTATGTACGGGGATATTGGCAGCCCTCTGGCGATCGGCTCTGCTGGCGCTCAAGACCAGATGTGTGGTGATTTGGGCAACGATTTGTTGTTTGGCAATGAAGGTTCCGATACCGTCAACGGTGATGCTGGAAACGATACTCTTTATGGCGGCAAGGATGAAGACAGTTTACTGGGTAGTGCTGGGGACGATTGGTTATTTGGAGATGAGGGGAATGATACTTTGATGGGAGGTACTGGGGACGATCGATTTATCTTAGGTATCGACAACGGCCGCGAGACTATTTTAGACTTTCAAGATGGTCGCGATGCGATCGGCTTGACAGGCGGTTTAAGTTTCTCGCAACTGAGCATTACTGTAGAAAATAATTCTACTTCGATCCGAGTTACCAGTTCCGGTCAACTGTTAGCAACTCTCAGCAATGTGTCAACAGGGCTGATTAATGTTACCGATTTTGTAGCGGTCTAAATCGATACCCCTGGGGACACGGCATTGCCGTGTCCTTTTGCTAGATCGTATACAAAAAATCGGCTCTCCCGGATCTATGGTGATAACTCGATCTAAGAACTGGTAATAGGTAATGGGTAATGGGTTAGTCATTTGGAGCCAATTACCTATTACCTATTACCCATTACCATGTAACACAGGATACATTTTCCCCCAGCTCACTATGAGATCCAAAAAGGGGACTTTGACCCTCTTGCTCCCCTCTTTTTAAGGGGTACTGGGGGGTTCTAAGACGCAAGAAAACACGCTCTAGAGAACCCAAAAACCAGGTTTATGCGTCAATATTTCTCGGAAAAAGCGACAATTTTTCCCAAAAAAAGATTTTTTTGCATAATTCCTGTTCTCTAAGCCGATTATTTAATAGGACAGATCGATACCTACTGGAATCCGTTGTTTTTCTCGATCGATCGTTCCCGCTTCCCTTTCTAATCTTTATCCAAAGCAAACAAAATAAAATAAAATAAAATAAAATAAAATAAAATCAAGCGGTGAAACCCAAACGAAATCGCTAGAGTGAAGGCAGTCGAGACGATGCGTGTTGCAGTTCCTTTTGATGTATCATTTATGGAGGACTACTTTTATGCCATCCTTGAAATCTCCAAGCGATCGAACCAGTGGATTATACGTGCGTTCCCCCGAGGGAGAAAAACTCGTTTTTCCCCTGAAACATACTGAAGTCAGAGCCAAAATAGCCGGAAATTTATCGCGAGTTGAAGTCTCGCAAAAATTTGAAAATCCTTTCACCAAGCCGCTGGAAGCCGTCTATATTTTTCCGCTACCAGCAGAAGCAGCGGTAGATGAAATGGAAATTAAAATCGGCGAGAAGACCATTAAAGGCAGCATCAAAAAACGCGAAGAAGCACAGCGAATTTACGAAAAAGCCAAACAAGAAGGGCGGACTGCGGGTTTGCAGGAACAAGAGCGAGATAATATTTTCACCCAGTCCCTTGCCAACATCAAACCCGGTGAAGAAATTGATGTCACGATTCGCTATACCGACAGCTAGAAATTTCAAGCTGGCGATTATGAATTCGTCTTTCCGATGGTTGTCGGGCCGCGATATATTCCCGGTACCCCGCTGGATGAAACGGCAGCCAGCGGTAGTGCCCCAGCCCCAATGACAGTTAATTCCGATACTGATATTGTTCCCGATGCGTCGCGGCTGAATGCCCCGATTTTGCCACCGGGAAGGCGATCGGGACACGATATCGGCGTGACGCTGGAACCCACATTCCGCAGATATTCAAGCAGATTTAATTTCAAAGAAATTCAGAATTGCCAAAACCTCAAATGATTGCTATGCAATCATTTGAGGTTTTTTTAAGGTATAATAATTTGTGCCAGTATAGCAACCTTCAAAACGATG
>NZ_JANMZH010000609.1:0-6779 GCF_031383065.1 Microcoleus sp. OTE_8_concoct_300
TCCCACAAACTTGTGGAAGTTATTTAATTCTCATTCCTAAGTCGCGACCCAATTAAGCAATTTTCACTTTCCTCAACTGAGAATTTACCAAAAGTTTGCTAGCATCGTCAGCCGAGAGGGCCGGGCTGAAATAGTGACCCTGAATTTCTCGATAGTGGAGCGATCGCAAACACTCCAACTGCTCTTTAGTTTCTACTCCTTCGGCTACAACACTAAAATTCAAATCTCGCCCCAGGGTCGCTACAGCATTGGCGATCGCCCGTTCGCACGGATCAGTCGTCAGTTGGCTAACCAACGACCTGTCTATTTTTAAGATATTCAAGGGCAACTTTTTGAGATTATTTAGAGAACAATAACCCGTGCCGAAATCCTCCAGTGCAATCTGCACTCCCATATTCTGCAAATCCTTCATAACTTTTGTGGTATAATCCACATTTTGAATTGCTGTACTCTCGGTAATTTCTAACTCTAAATACTTGGGTGCTAAACCAGTTTTTTCCAAGCAGTTCGCTACCATTTGTAATAAATTAAATTGCTGGAACTGCCGAGCCGAAACGTTGACTGCTACCCGCAAATCTGGCTGCAAAGCATCCTGCCAAGCTTTATTTTGAGTGCAGGCAGTTTCCAGCACCCATTCCCCAATAGGTACAATCAGTCCGTTCTCTTCGGCGATCGAAATAAATGTAGCGGGAGTAACTAAACCTAATTCTGGATGGTGCCAGCGCAGCAGGGCTTCCATACCCTGAATTTTCCAAGTAGTGATGTTTACTTTTGGCTGGTAGAAAACCTCAAATTGTCCCTGCTCTAGAGCCTGGTGCAGCCTGCTTTCTATAGTTAGCGAGTGGCTGCCGTGGGGAGTAATTGTTGAAGTATATAACTGATAGTTATTTCTTCCCATTTCTTTAGCGCGGTACAAGGCGGCATCGGCATTTTGGACTAAAGTTTCGGCATCTTCACCGTCATCGGGATAAACGGCAATGCCGATGCTGCTGCTGATGTGAAACGCCTGTTCTTCTAGTTTAAATGCTGGCTTTAAATTGTTGAGTATTCTTTGAGCTGTTTTAACTGCATCTTCTAAGCAACTGATGTCGGGAAGGAGTAGGGTAAATTCGTCGCCTCCCCAGCGGGCTACCGTATCAGTCGATCGCAAAGTCTCGCTGATGCGTCCGGCAAAACCTTCTAACAGGCGATCGCCCGCAGCGTGACCTAGTGTATCATTAATCTTTTTGAATTTGTCCAAGTCTAAAAACATCACAGCTAGCATTTTTTTGGTTTTTTTAGCTTTTTTTAATGACGCCAGCAGCCGCTCGTTAAAAAGTAGCCTGTTCGGTAAACCCGTGAGTTGGTCGTAAACAGCTTGATAGCGGAGAATTTCTTCAGCTTGCTTGCGCTGAGTGATGTCCATCATCGTGCCGATCGCCCTTACTGCTTTGCCACTTTCATTGCGGATGATGTACCCGCGATCGAGCACAAAAACATATCCCCCCTCTGCACGGCGAAAGCTGTATTCCTCCGACCAACTTTTAGCATCTGAGTTCATTATTTCCTTGAAGCTTAATATCACTCTTTCCCGTTCTTCGGGATGAATATTTAGCCACCATGATTCTAAATCTATCGTCTGAGTTTCGTTGAGTTTGTATCCAAATACTTTTTCAAATTCTTTACTCAACCAATACTCATTTTTCAACAAATCCAAATCCCATACTGCCTCACTTGTCGCCCGCGTCAGCAGGTGAAAGCGTTCTTCGCTTTTGCGGAGTTTTTCTTCGGATTGCACGCGTTCCGTTACATCCCGAAAACTGAATACTCGACCAGTAATTTGGCCTTCCGTGCACTGCGGCAGCGAGTAGCGCTCCAACATTCTGCCATCTTTAAACTCGAGGATATCAAAACTTTCTGCGGCCGGGCGATCGGACAATTCTTTAGCGCGGTTGAGAAAGATTTCCGGGTATTTTAACTGGTTGATTCCGAAACCCAAAATTTGGTTGTTATCTCTCAAATCGAGCAGGAAATCCGGCACCTGCCACATTTGGGCAAACTTACGGTTAAAGGTGACAATTTTTCCTTGGCCGTCAACCGCCAGAATGCCGTCCGCAGTAGATTCAATCGTTGCCTGAAGCAAGGAAAGAGATGTTTCTAGTTCTAGCTTTGCTAATTTGCGATCGCTGATGTCAAACGCTGTGATTAATATTGACGCTTTTCTCTCAAATTTGATAATATCTACAGTTGCTTCAATCCAGCGTGTTTCTCCGGTTTTCGTGAGAATTCTTACTTCATATTTTGAACCGGCACTTGATCGTCGGTGGCTGGATTTACCCCAGTTTTTAACTATTTCTATAAAATCTCGATGAATTAAGTCGTATAAATCCAACGCTAGCAATTCTTCGCGAGTATATCCAGTCAGAGCTTCAGTCTGAGAATTGACATAGCGCAACTGTCTGCAGTGATAGATCAATGCAGCAGCATTAACAGTTTCTATCAGTTGCCGAAACTTTTTTTCACTGCGCCGCAAATCTCTTTCAGCCCGCTTGCTCTCGGTAATATCTTGTGCTATGTACAACTTGCCGGTGACCTCGCCTTTGCCGTCGCGAATAGTTGAAATAGAAAGCAGTACAATTATTTTTTTGCCATGTTTAGAAACGTAGACTTTTTCGACGTTGCGGACAGAACCTTCTGCTGTTAAATTTGCTGATTCTAACTCTGGCGCCGGTGATTCAGTTTTCTTAAAAAGTCCGGCTATTGGTTTGCCTAACAACTCTTTTTTAGAGTAGCCCAAAAGTTGACAGGTAGTTTGGTTTAAGGATAGGATATGACCGCCCGGGGTAACCGCAATTATCGAGACGTTCATTTCCTCGCAAATATCGAGGGCATATTCGGCAGTTTGCTGCAAATCTTGGGTCATTTTGGCAACAGTATCCCAGATATCCTGTTCTTTTTTTGGAGGCAACACTTTCTCTGCTTCTGGTAACTTGTCCTTCTCTGTTTCAGACTTCTGTTTGCGGGAGCCGATCACCTGGGATAAGATATTTACTGTATGCGTCCTGGTTAATAAGGAGATTACTACTGAAATACAAGCCAGATAAGCACAGATTGTTATTAACCTCAAACTACGATCTTTTCCCGTAATTTCCTGAGATTGAATAAAATTGTCGCTCGGTAAATTTACTGGTTGTATTTGGGATAATTTATCGAACAATAAGCCAGCGCTTACAGAAGCAGAAGGGCGAGATGCCGATCGCAAATAGCTATGTTTCTCAGGCGCCACCAAAATGGCTCCTAGAGCGCGATTGCCGTCTCCATTCCCTACACTTGCCAGCAATATTTTTGTATTAAGGCAACATTCCACACCAAAAATAGCAGCAGTTAAAGATCCCAAAATTAATCGATGTGTAATTTTCATATGCTCCTGTTCCTCATTTTCAATAGATGCTTTTTCGCTGTCAAAACCCTGAAAACATTTGAGTGGACGTAGAGGTAGGAAAGGCAAAGAGATCGAACCTGAATTTATGTTAATTTGGTAAGTGGGATTTTCAACACAAATAAATTAGGCTCGTAACTAATTATAATTTTAATCTGAATTTACAATGTGTCATTACCCATTGTGCCACAAATTATAAGCCATTATACCTATAGATCGGCCCTGAGTACGCTAAAATTAGATAATTCCTGCAAGGAGGCGGCCGGGATTGGTTATAAAAATAAACCATTAGCTTAAAATCGATGCAGAGCTCCACTAATTGAACCAGTCAACGACGGTGGTCTAAAGACACGCTTGCTTGGGGCCTTTGACTTAAACCCGAGTTGACAGTCATGCGTAGCTGCGTACTACGTTAGCGGTAAGAGTTCAAGACCTACCACGGAATGCTTCGCATAGTTCCTTGCCAAGATAATTTTAGGATTAAACAGATTTATTGGGTTAAGTCAGTGTCCTAGATAGAGTACCAAGCGTAAACTTTGGCCCAGGCTAACATTACCCCTCTGATGGAGCCTCATAAAGGAGCGAATATTATGCGATCGCGGGTTGCGACCTTTGAGGTGGTAATTTTCCCACAGCTCGTACATTACATTCATTACACCTTTTCTAGCAATCCCCCTGTAATGGAAAGATTCACTCGCTTATTGAAATCCCCGAGTCGTTTCCCGGGCGGGCCCTCTTGGGGACGCTCGTTTCCCACTTACCGAATTTTTTTATGAGTCAGACGATCCCAGAACTCCAAAAAGAAGTCCGCGCGCTGCAAGCAGAAGTTGCCGCCCTGCAACAGTCGCGGGAAAAACTTGGCGTACAGCGCTCAGAGTGCCGACTGGCAGTCAGTTTTCCCAAGAATAATACTCAAAAGGCCATTGCCGAGTTCCATCAGCAAAATGCTGCTTTTGGGGATCAGTGGTTGCAGCAAATCCAGGAGATTGACCAAGAGACTAAAATTACTGAAAAGAAACTGCAACAAAAACAGGCTTTACTGACCTACAAACAAGCTGAAATAGATAAATTGGTTGCCGGACAGCACTGGCAAGAACTAGAAAACCAAGTTCAAACCGGGGAAAAGCGCTTGCAAGCACAAGCTCGCAGAATCAATCAAGCAGCAGCGCAGCTAGAGGCAGAAATCCAAGCTTTAAAAGCACTGTACGACCAACTAAATCCCAGTTATTCCGAGTGGTTTCAACAACCAACTCAAATAGTCAAATTTTCTGCAACAACTATTCCTTACGCTGTTCCCAGCAGCAGCGGGTTGATATTGGAAAACAAGGAGATTGAATGGGAAAAAAAGTAGTTTTGAAGGGTGAATTTTGAACCTTGAATTAGTAGGAGTGAATGTCGCTGTCGAATCACGCAAGAAGCAAGAGACATAAGGGCGGCGACATTGAAAGGTTTTTACCTGCTTTCTTAGCTCAATAAAAAAACACAAAACTGGCTCGACCGCAGCTAATGTTAAGAGTTTTGAGTTTCATTTTTTGAAACAGGCTTATTTTCAAGTCTGGTGTCAATGTAAAATCTAAAATCTAACAGTCCAGGACGTATCAACCGGGTTATCCGAAAAGACTTTGTTGCAGCCCTCGCTCCCGCTAAAAAACCCGGTTTATGAGAGTGAGGAGTGCTTAAGCCCTGTCTAAAATCTCAAATAGACTTACTGATGAAACAATTGATTTGGATAGCGCTATTTATTCTGGTTGCGCTGACGGCTGCTGGTTGGGGTTCTGACTCGTGGCAGCGGTTGTCGGCTGTACCCGAAGTTTGGATCGATCGCAATATCCACACTTCCCAAAACCCGTCTCCCTTACCGCTTCCTGCTGAAAAAAATGCTTTTTTTCAACCCCAAATTGACCCCTCCCGGTTGTGGAAACACGTCGATACTTTAGCAGGAGAACGCGAGGGAGAACGAGCTCGCTCTTTTACGAGAGACTACATTTCCCAGCAACTGCAAACATTAGGATTTTCCGCAGAGTTGCAGCGGTTCGATCGAGGAATCAACGTCTTCGCTGAGAGAAAAGGAACTGACTCAAAGGCCGGTGCAATTTTAGTCGCAGCACACTACGATACTGTACCCAACTCGCCCGGGGCTGACGATAATGCGACGGGAGTTGCTGTAGTTTTAGAAGTAGCAAGATTGCTGGGTTCTCGCCCCACTCCTCGGACATTGCAAATAGCATTTTTCGACAGGGAAGAAATCGGACTTTTAGGCAGTTTAGCATTCACCGGTAGCGAGGCGCGGTTAAAAAATTTGCAGGGAGCAATTGTCCTGGATATGGTAGGTTATGCCTGCCGCACGCCCGGATGCCAGCAATATCCCGAAGGATTGACAGCGCAACCTTTTCTAGAAGCATCGGGGGTAACTTCTCCCGACAAAGGCGAGTTTATCGCTGTGATTGGGGATGCGGAACATCCGCTGCTATTGAAAAGTTTTGCGGAGTCTGGAAAAGCCGATTTGCCTGCGGTGGTGGCGCTGCCGATTCCCCTGAAAGGGTTGCTGACTCCCGATGTTTTGCGCAGCGACCACGCGCCTTTCTGGTATAAAGGAATTGGTGCTGTGTTGGTGACGGATACTGCAAATTTGCGATCGCCCCACTATCACCAATCTAGCGATACATTAGCAACTATCGATCGACCTTTTTTCGCCGGTTCTGCTCAAATTATTGTTAATGCCGTGGCTAAATTATTGGAAATTCAGTAATTGGTAATCGGTAATTGGTAACTACTCGTTACCAGGCTCTGCCTGGTAACGCATATCCGGAGGCTTGCCTCCAATTTTCCCACGCCAAGCAAGCGAGGCAGAGCCTCTGGACATAGGTTCCTAGGCTGAGCCTAGGAACCAGCTAAATAACAAATAACAAATAACAAATAACAAATGACTAACAAAGAAAGCCTGCAACGGCATTTACGGCAACTAGACAATCGAGGCTACAAAGCCTACAAAGACATTCAAGGTAAGTACGACTTTTCTGACTTCACATTAATTATAGATTACGTGCAGGGAGATCCGTTTGCTTCTCCCAGTAAATTTAGAGTCAGAGTTCCGCCAAACATTGCTCAACTTCCCCGCGAACTTTTCAACTCTCGCAGTCGAGAAATAGCCTTGCGAGATTACCTAACTCGCCAGTTTGACCAAGCAGCACACAGCCTCAGCAGCAAGCGCGGCACTGGGAAAAGCGGTTTGATTGCAGTGACTCGCTTCGGACAAGAAGTTTTAGAGCGAACTTCCGCATTTATCATTTCCTCACATACATCCGATATTGAAGATTTAGGAGGAGTTGAACTGCGATTTGCCGTCGGACTTCCAGCGAGT
>NZ_JANMZH010000760.1:0-2900 GCF_031383065.1 Microcoleus sp. OTE_8_concoct_300
GTGCCTCAATTCGATGCAGCAGCGCAAGAAGAAATTGCTCAGATGTTGCTGGGATTTATCTATTTTGTGTTGCCAGTGGGTGTGGGCTTAAGTATTTTTCTGCACGACAAATATGCTCAGAAGCGCTCTGCTACTCTCAACCAGCAGATAGAAGTTTTAGAGATTTCCTTGCACCAAACTCCTCAACATTAAACAACGTGGTGAAATACTCTTATTTTAGATCCCCGACTTCATCGATGAAGTCGGGGATATTTGTATTCTCTCAAATGCTTTACCAAGATAATTGGGTCTAAAGCCCCTTCTTAATAGGACGGCTTTAATTGACTGTAGTTTAGACTAAAAAACGATCGCATCTAAAAGTAGTTGCCTTTGGATAGAAGGCAAGCTGTTACTCAAAAACTTAAGAGGGCTCAGATTAAATAGCTAATCTTGAAGACTTTTTGCGTCGAGAAACCCGTTTTTTGACAGTGGGATAGCACGGTGCTTTAGTCCGTACCTTTCCGGTTTCCCAACCCGGGGACTTTCCCCTATGTTTAGGCAGTTTCGCGGGAGTACCAATGTCAACTAAAACCGACCACATTGATTGGGCAACACGTCCAGGCGTTAAATTGATACTAGCAGATTGCCAAGGTAATATATTCTCGACCACTAAATCCTTAGCTAACCAGAGTTGCCAACTCATCAATGGCATTAAATCGCTCCAACGCTCAGATTGTTCGGGAGTTCTCAAGTTAGGCAATGTCCAATGCAATCGTTGCTTGACAAATCGATACCAATGATCCACTCCAAAACGTCGTAAATACTTAAACCAGACAGTTTCGCTTGGGTAGAGTTCGTTCTCCCACCCAAGCCAACCACAAGGGTGGAAATGGCTGACCGTTTGACATAGGCTTCATTCTTTCGACCAGGATTAAATTGACTCTTTGTCCAGGGGCACGATAAAAATGCAAGTCAAGCCATTGACTGACTCGGACTTGTCCCAACTCTGGATGTTCGTCAATTTCGAGCGCAGTATCCGCTTGAAGCCATGTGGTTGGGTCGTTGAGTCTCATTTTTTGCCCATGTTTTCGTGGTCTACCGCGACCACTATAGGCTGGTGGTGCTGACCACAAACAGGCATTCTTTCGGACTCTCATTAAGCAATCAGCTTGAATGTCTGCTTGCGCTAATACCCAATTTGCATTGCCATATTCTCGGTCTAAGACTGCTAAGACTGGATGGATGCTCTGTTCACAGACAAGTTTAAGTTGAGAAGCTGCTTGAAGTATGGGTGAAGACCCACTACTAATTCTTTCATGGAGTAGGGGTAATGCCCAACTTCCTTGAGCTTCAGGTATCCAGGCAATTGTACTGTACCCTTGTCCAATAATTACGCCCCCCTGATATTCATGGGTTCTGTCTTTTAAGGTTTTGGCGAATGGTCTCCCCCATGCAGTATGATCGATCGCCACTAATATATGTTCTGTTGCGGGTACTTGCTGTTCTAATTGCTGTCGATACAGCATCATCAGTTTTTTCCGATCTGGCCTACAGTCTTGCAATGCTTCGTAAATACTTGGCCATTGACGATTGAATACCGGGCTGAGTGAAAATTCTGCTAAACATGACGCATTTCTGGTGGTCATCACTGCATCCATCAGCTCGAATGTCGCATCCTTGGCTCGTACCAATAACTCGTATGCTGCTTGACGAAAGTCTTTTAATCGTTCACTGTTCATTTAGGGAGTGGATAGGTTTTCTTTTTCACCCTTATTCTCTCCCGGCGCGGTGGCTCAAGTTCTGCTGAAAGCCACCGTTCTCATCTTTAGTTAGTCTAAACTACAGTAATTGATTGCCGATTTTTTTAATCGTTTAGTTGCGTTAGTATCTATTTTTAAAAGTTCCTTGCATTCTATTTAAAGTAGAGTACAATGATACTTATACCACAGGTAGAATAACCGCCGATACACATGAGACACCAAGCTCAAACGACGGGTCCCAAAACAATAATGGTTAGTGGGTGGCGAAAACCACAAAAAACATAGCTAGGCTGACTAACGTAAGCGAAAACCAGAAAAGTAAATTTTGGGAATTTAAAACGTACCGTAGGGCATCCGGTAACATGAGAAGTAATTCTCGAACGCTTGGGGAGATAAAACCCTCTGGGACTAACTAAATTAGGCTCGATATTTGGTTCCTTTGAACGGATATTTGGTTTAAGTATTGCCACAAGGATAGATAGTTTTAAGGTATGTCGCCAGAACCAAGAATCCCCACGCCTTGAGGCCGGGGAGTGTCAACCCTACATCTTCAGTCCTGGACACACTAGACCCAAAAAACCCGGTTTCTCGTTGTCAGGTTCGAGCGTATATGACCAAATTACGTGAAGAAACCGGGTTTTTGTCTCCAGGACCGATCTTAAAAAAACAGAATAAACAGATCCCCGACTTCTTTAAAAAGTCGGGGATCTAACAGCTATGGCATTTATTGACTAAAAGATTTAGATTTCTTCCAAATCATCTACATCATCTACATCATCTACATCATCTACATCATCTACATCATCTACCTCATCTACATCATCTACCTCAACAGGGGCGACAGAATTAGCAGAAACCACAGCACCAGTCTCAAGTTTCTTTTTAACTAGCTCCTCAATTTCATTTTTGAAATCGATGTTTTTCTCCATGTGCTGGATCACTTTGTCTCGTCCTTGAGCTATGTTCTCTCCGTTGTAGCTATACCAAGAACCTTTTTTCAGAATTACTCCCATTTCGTCGGCCAAGTCAGTCAGACAGCCTAAAGTAGAAATGCCTTTGCCAAATACAATGTCAAATTCGGCAATGCGGAAAGGCGGAGCAACTTTATTTTTAGCAACTTTAACTTTCGTGCGGTTGCCGTATTCTTCGGTACCTTTTTTC
>NZ_JANMZH010000778.1:0-1442 GCF_031383065.1 Microcoleus sp. OTE_8_concoct_300
CAAAGCCGCCATTACCAGAAAATAAGCCACCGCGAGCACTAATATTTCCATTAAAGCGAGTAGTTTCATCCGCCCAAACTATAACTCGCCCGCCATTGCCATTACTAACAGCATCAGCATTAATTGTCGAGTCCCGGCCCACAAAAGTCCGCAAAGCATTGGGCACCGTCCCCAAACCCTGATAATCTCCGCCAATCAGTACATTACCGCCACCGTTAATCCCCGAAGCATTGATATTGCCAGCAATCACACCTACTTTCTCACCCAAGATGTTAACGTTGCCGCCTGTGTCGCCAGAAACGTTGAGAGTGCCGGAGGCGATCGTAGTTCCCGCGCTAACCGGCACAGCAACATTCCCCGTCAACACAACTTCACCATTGGGATTTACCGTCAAACTCGTTGCCTGTGCCACAGCTTTTCCAGTCAGCAACTCTGGCAAAGATAACACTGGCTGCGTCCAATTGTTCGGCAGCGAGCCCCCAGTTGCTGTCGGTTGAATATCCAAACTCAATAAATTCCCCGCAAGACTAATCCGCACCAAATTGTTACCCGGGACGGCGCTGATGAGAATATTGCCCCCCGGCGCATTTAGCTGACCTGTATTGACTACCGTACCTCCTACCAAACTTAAACTTTGACCTGGTGTCACCGTCAGATTGCCGGAATTAACAATGCTTCCCCCTTGGGAATTTGTCAAGGCAAAACTGTTCGGCTGACCAATTAATGTTGCCCAATTGTTATTGCCGATTGCGCTAAACCACTGATTGTTCCCAAAACCTATCCCTGTCGCCGTAGTAGCATTAAAAGAGCCCGGCACGTTGAGACTAGCATTCGGTCCGAAAATCAGGCCGGCTGGATTCATCAAAAACAGGTTAGAATTGCCGCCGGTAACTTGAATTAAGCCATTGATTAAAGAAGGATTCCCCCCAGTAATCCTTCCCAAAATATTTTGAATATTGGGATTGGTCAGAAAGTTAGCAGTTTGACCTTCCCTGAGACCGAACTGAGTAAAACTGTGAAAAAGATTAGCCCCCTGTGGACTCAAAGACCCCCCGGAAATGTCGTAGCGGTTGCCGTTGGGAGTAACAACTGTGTTAGTGCCGTCCGCGGCGGGGGTGATGGGTTGCGCGGAAGCCGAACCGGCCGCTGCACTTAGCCAGCCAAGGATGAATAACCATGCTAGCATTGGTAGTCTGTTGGCTGTCATTGTGTTTAAAGATTGTGCTGAAAGTGCGATCGTATTTATCTCTCCTATTTTTACTCATAAATTTTCCTCATGTCAAGAGGATAGCCCTATTTTTTATTCCTGATTAATGGGAGGGGAAGCTGAAGAAAATGTATGTGTTTATAAGTAGGTAAGAGCAAAAAATCATACTATCTTGTAGGGGTCCGAAAGCGTGAGTATCAAGAGATACAAGCTAGTAGAGGAATGCTCTCACCCG
>NZ_JANMZH010000817.1:0-4957 GCF_031383065.1 Microcoleus sp. OTE_8_concoct_300
AATCGATCTAATTTAAAGCAAAGCTTTTGGATAAATAGATTAGAATCGTTGCCTAGCCAGCCATAGGAATCTTCTGAGAAAAATGTCATGAACGTGCGAACTCCAGGATCTAAGGCCACCATCCTGCCTTGGTTATCGGCTATTGATGGTTGCACTTCTTCTGAGACAACTAGATAATACTCACCATAGGTAAGTGTCAATCTACCATCGCTGAAGTTGTCGGGTAATCTCTCTTTCAGCTTTGATTGACCCAAGATTGAGTGATAAATTCCACAATCTTTGATAGCAGTTTTAGGGATATAAACTGTTTGCTGCCTATCTTTACGAGAGCGAAATTTACACTGACGGAGCTGCCCGTCTTTTCCAAAACTTTTCTTTGCGGCTTTAACTGCCAAGCAAGCATCTTTAATAGCCATCGATTTAATTTGGAACGGTACAGTCTTACACCAGCTATTAAGTAGGTCGGCGCAAAAAAACCAAACTATGTTAAGATAAGTAAACAAAAAAAATATATTTATTGAGGTAACTAAATATATGGGCGCTAGATTAAGGGTATTCCTGACTCAACAGCAAGACAAAATTCTCTTACAACTGAGAACTGCGGATGTTCCACAAAAAGTTAAAGATAGAGCAGAAGTAATTAGATTAAATGCACATGGCTGGTACGTTGAAAAAATAGCTGCTCATTTTAATTGGACTTCACAAACAGTAAGAGAGGTTTTACATAAATGGTCGAATCTAGGCATGGAAGGGCTTTGGGAGTTGCTTGGTCGAGGGGCTCAGAAAACGTGGAAAGACGAAGATATAGAGTTTTTAAAAGAATGTCTCAAAAACGAATCACGTACATATAACAGTCTTCAATTAGTCCAGAAATTAGAAAAAGAACGTTCTGTTAAACTAAGTGCCGATCGATTAAGAAGGATACTAAAAAAAAGGGTTATTTGGAAACGAGCCAGAAAAAGTCACAAAGGAAAACAAGACCCCCTAGTACAAGAAACGAAGCAATCTAACTTAGATATGTTGCAATTAGAGGCAGCGGCGGGAGGGATTGACTTAAAGTATTTAGATGAATCAGGTTTTTGTGCGTGGAGTGAACCAGGCTATACTTATTACCAAATAGGTGAGCAAAAACGATTAGAACAAACGAAACGGCGTGGTCGTAGACTAAGTATTATCGGACTTCTTCAACAGGGAATAAATTTTATTTATGGTTTAGTAATTGGGGGTGTTGATCGAAAAGCTTATATCAAAATGATGGAGCGAGAAGCTCTCTTAAGCTGCTGAAATTGGAATGCCGAGAGTAATTGTACAAGACAACGGCCCAATACACCGATGCAAAAAAGTCCAAGAGTTATGGCCGCATTGGGAAAATCAAGGTTTATATATCTTCTTTTTACCCAAGTATTGTTCTGAAATGAACCCCATTGAATTGGAGTGGCAACACATTAAAAAAGATGAGTTGGCAGGACAAATTTTTGATGATGAGTTAGAACTTGCCTACGCCGTAATTCATGGAGTAGAAGCTAGAGGACAAAGGGGAAATTACACCACGCAACGTCTTAAGTTTAACTCCAATTAGGTAGCTTAATGTTTTGTTACATAGATTAGTTTTTTCCCGCCTACCTACTTAAGTATTCCGGTTTTTATAGCCATCCAGTTTGCTTTTGTTCCTGGTTCTTTCAGGAATTCAATTGTCTTATTGTAGACAAATCGACTGACTCCAAACCAATGTTTTACCTTGGCTTTTTGTTCAGGGTTTAGGGATAGACGAATCTTCCTTGATTTTCTTGCTATAACTTCTGAGTCCGTGCATTCGGCAACTGAAGACATGAAGGATGGCAAGAAGATCTGCTGTGAGTTCGGTTTCAGGACAGTCAACACATCTATCGAGAACCAAGATTTCTCCACCGTTTTGCTTTGCCATAAAGTCGAATAATTCAAATCCGAATCTACAGAGCCTGTCTCGACAGGCAACAATAACCGTGAGCTGATCTCCCCGCATAAATCGCACCAATAGGGCTTGTAAACCTTTCCTTTTGAAGTTGAGTCCACTGCCAATGTCTTGGATGATTTCGGCGGTTGGATAGAGTTCTCGCATGAACGCAATTTGTCTGATAAGGTCGTCTCGTTGCTTGGGTGAACTGACTCGGCAGTAGCAAACGATGGCAGCAGCATTTGAGTTCCGTTGGTAGGATTCAACGTCGTAGAGTCTTTGCCCTGCGGCGTTTTTAATGCTTTTGATCTGACCTTCATCTGCGTACCTTCTCAAAGTATTCGGATGCAAACCCAGAAACTCGACTGCTTTTCTGAGTGGTATGTATGCCATGTCCTTATTCTTGCATACAAAATCTTCAGTGAGCAATAGTTAGCAAAAAATACTCTGTTGACTAACCTTAACCAAGCCGAGGTAGAATGACTGGGCGGCGATCTGGCAAATAGGTTCCATTACAGTCGATGGTTTTATGCGGCCAGACGGCTCGTATCGAATGAGCCAATCCCAAGTCGCCGAAGCAGCGGGCTTATCCCGACGCAACGTGTCCGACTTTTTACGCTCAAACGCCGGCGAAAGCTTGCTGAGTGAAGGCTACACGAGTACGGTATCGATACGACGGAAAATTCCGGGGGTCCAGGATGAACCGAGTTAATTGCGATCGCCAAAATTGGAATTTTTCGATTCGGAAATTTCTTGGTAGTCAGCAATCCAAGCAACCCGTTAGAGTTTAAAATTTGAAGGGGCTCTTCAAAACAACCGAAAAGCCCGCAGCGATTAAACTAGACCAGACCAGACCAGACAAAAAAAAATGCCCGCTGTCTTTAGAAGATGAAGAAAAAGAGACAACAGACACAAATAAGTAAAACTATCATAGTCTAAATTTGCCACTACCGCAAACTTTACACCTTTGTAAATTAATGGTAGTTAAAGCAACGTCGTCTCTTCTAAATTTAGCGGGTTTTTGCAAAAAAACCAGTTAGCACCGCTATGAGTAGCGAGAGAGGCATCTATGAACGTTGTAAATCAATTTCAATCTACCGCGTACCTTTCCCCCAAACACCAGAGCCACATCGAAAGCCGGGGACTGTTAAACGATTGGAGCTCCGCCAACTGCCGCACCGTATCTGCTGACGAGGCATCAGTATATTTGGGTTATACGGCGAAATCCGGTGGCATCCTGTTTGTGGGAAAAACAACGCAATTCCAATTCAGACCGGACAAACCTTGGAAATCAGAAGGCGGTAAAAGAGCACCCAAATACCGCACGCCGGTGGGAGAGTACGACGCATTCTTGCCCCAGCACCCCACCGACCAAAACTACTGGGATGCAGAAAAACTCAAGCAGCACTGCTACCGCATTGACGATCATCCCTATCTCCTGATTACAGAGGGAGCTTTTAAGGCAATCGCGGGATGCAGCCACGATTTACCGACAATAGCCTTGATGGGTATCAGCATGGGGCTGACTGCCAAAGCTAGCGACGTGCAGGGTCAACGCTATCTCGTTCCGACATTAGAATTCTACGCTCGTGCTGGTTTTGGGTTCATCATTGCCTTCGACGCCGATGCAACGACAAATCCCAGCGTTGTTTGGGAACACCGAAAACTCGGCCACCAGTTGCTCAAATTTGGTGTTCCGGTCCGCACTGTTACGGGACAATGGGAACCGGGCACTGAAGGAGGAACCAAAGGGATGGACGATTTCATTCAGAAGAAAGGAATAGAGGAATTCAGGCGGATGCTGGTCAAATCGGTTAGCTTTCAGGATTGGGAGAGCAACATCGGCAGCAGCGAAGATAACAAAACAGCATCAAAACCACCCGTACCGCGACAACTTGCCCGTCAGTTAGTTAAAGATTATGGGGAGATTTGGAAATTCGACAACGAAACCAAAACTTGGCGGATTTGGACTGGCAAGCATTGGGAACGTATGGACGACGGGAACTTTCGGACGCTGGTCAAAACCACCATCGACGCCAGAAATATCGGGTACAAAGGTTGCAGTTACATCTCCGATATACTGAGCCTCCTGACTGATGACCTGCGGGTGAAGCGTTGGGATATCTGGGATAGGAAGCGCTACATCGCTTTTGATGATTCGGTGTGGGAAAGCAACACCGGCCAAATTCTCAAGCACTCTCCGGGTATGGGTTTTACTTCATACTTACCTTATCAATACAAGCCTTTGACGGGAACTAACTCGGATGAGATCGACACCCTGCGCCACAATTGCCCGAACATTTACCGCTGGATGAATACGGCGATGCAGGGCGATCACCGGAAAATCCTGAAGCTGCTGGCAATTGTCAACGGATTGCTCAAATTCCGGTTTTTTGACTTGCAGATGTTCGTTCACTTGATCGGAAAGCCGGGGAGCGGCAAAGGTACGTTTATCCGACTCCTCCAAAAAATCGTAGGCCGGGAGAATTGGAAGGGATGCAAGCTCAGAAATATGGATGACGGCTCCACAGTGGCTAGCATCATCGACAAGCAATTGGTAACCTGTCCAGACGAACGCACTGCTTCGGGTGTGGATGCAATATTATCCATGACTGGTGGCGATGCCGTCAGCTACCGGGAATTGTACAAGCCGGCTTCTGATGCTTTCTTCTACGGATTGTTAATTGTGGGGAGCAACAACCCGATTTTCGTAGGCGATACTACGGGTTTAGACCGCCGCTTGTGCCTCGTTCATTTCGACAATCCATTACCCACGGTGCTGCGAAATTCAAAAATAGAAGCCGCGATGGATGCAGAAATCTCTCAGCTTATTGCCGTAGCCCTCAACCTTTCTGACAGCACAGTTAGCGAATGCATTCAAGGACTGGGCAAGAATCAGATTGCAGAGTTCAAACTCCAGGAGTGGGACATGAAGCTGCATACCAACAGCGTCGCGGCTCACTTCGACGATTGTTTGATTGTAGACCCGACGGCTTCCACGCCGACGGGCAAACTCTACGAGCA
>NZ_JANMZH010000918.1:0-13102 GCF_031383065.1 Microcoleus sp. OTE_8_concoct_300
GAAGTTTAGAAAATCTTAAGGTTCTGATTTAATTTGCTTAAATGTGGTTAAAGTTAATGATTTTTAAAAGTTTTTTTTAGTTATTTAGTAATGCACAAATTTAGGTGTTTGTCAAATTAATTTAGATGCGTTTACCCTGGCAGCGATCGCTCTTCGGTGCCGAACAATTAACCGAACTAGCCCAGCTAATTGAACCCTTATCCGATGAGATCGATGTCCTTTCACAAGCGATTTCATCCTGGGCTGAAAATTACCCTTCAATTCAGCAAGCTCAAGCCCAACTGCTCGAACCACTACCGCCGGCTAAGGCATCAGAAAAAGCAGCAGTCACCCGAGAAACTAGCGAATCTCAACTCCGCGATCGCCTCAACAAACAAGCTCTCAAAAATGCCATTTTATTGTAGCGCGATCTGCCATATTTCTACTGGCAAATAAACAGAGGCAGATATTGCTGTCTTGCGTCAGGTGTGGAGTGGAAGCGATCGCCAAATTGCCACTAAAAAACAGAATAGTCAGAACCCCGACTTCTTGAATAAGTCGGGGTTCTGACAGTGAAAAAGTTGAGATTACTTTCTAGTTTAGTCTGCTGGAGCGAGGGAAACTAACAGAGTGATGTTGTCAACGCCGATGACATAAACCGTGTCTCCCGGTGTGAGTGTGATTTGGCGATCGCACCGTGCGGGCCACCAGCTACCTTGGAAGCGGACGCGACCTGTTTGATTCGGGTAAATCGATTCATCCACGACTGCTTCTTCGTTGAAATAGTTAAAATTGGTGTTGATGTAGTTATCCATTAAGATATTCTTTTCTGTGCTGTAGGTGTGAGGAGAAAAAATAGAACCGAAAGCTTTTACTACGTTGAACATTTTACTGACTCCTTTTGTGTTAATATATATCGAAGTTTAATCGCCTATTTATGCTCTTTGAAAAGTAGCATTTCCTGGTTGGGATTGATTAGCAGGTCGTTCATGCTCTGATTTAGTCTGCGGGAGCGAGAGAAACTAACAGAGTGATGTTGTCAACGCCAATGACATAAACCGTGTCTCCCGGTGTGAGGGTAATTTGGCGATCGCACCGTGCGGGCCACCAGCTACCTTGGAAGCGGACGCGACCTGTTTGATTCGGGTAAATCGATTCATCCACGACAGCTTCTTCGTTGAAGTAGTTAAAATTGGTGTTGACGTAATTTCTGATTAGCATATTGTTAGCTGTGCTGTATCCTTGGGTGGAGAAAATCGAGCCGAAAGCTTTTACTACGTTGAACATGATATTTACTCCTGTTGTGCTAAAATATATGGATGTGTAATTGTCTGTTTATGCTATTTGAGAGGCTGCATTTCCTCGGTTAAGATTGATTTATTGTCCTGATATTTCATTGTTCTTGCCTTCCCTCGTTCTATCAGGATAAAAGGCAAAGAATTTTTGAAAGGTTGAAGGGATTTGAGAAGCGGTTGCGGGGAGTATAAATCCAGTAATTCCGAGGTATTGAATTAAGGATTTCATGGTTGAGCAGTTGGTGGGATTTGCCTCACGGGTAGATGTGGTTAGCTACATTAGAGATTGTCTGATTCCGCATTACTGCTGCTGTGAAAATGTTTTATTTTTGGGTGGAATTTTTTGGTTTAGTTTTTTGATTGGGTTGTGACTCACTTGCTTTACACTTACTAATTTGCCAGGAGTCGAATATCTTTGGGGCGATCGCCAGTCCACTTTCCGAGTATGGTACTGGCACAGGACACTTTTCTACCTGCCAGCAACGATTTTGCAAAGGTTTTTGCCTACTGATCGCGCTTGTAGCTGTGCCAATTTAGCCAACTGGACTACCGCGAACGGTGAATTCTGAACTTACGCACTCTCGATCGCCCAATCCGGAATATCCATAAATATCTAGTCCGTAACTTACGCACCAAACCTCTAAAAACCCGGTTTCTGACACCCAGTGCGCCATTAGGGGCCCATAAGCGGATCTATGATATAAGCAAGTAAACTTGGCAACTCACCCGCCCTCCCCATGCGATGTTGATTTGTACCTACCTACTTAGGCATAGAAAATAGGCGATCGAGATTGATATTAAATCCGGTAGCATCGTCGGGCGTAAAATCCAGTCAACAGTCAACCAAGGATCGTGCAACCGGACTCGATCTAATTCATCTGCGTTAATCTGTGTTTATCTGCCCTCATCTGCGGTCTAAACAAGAGAATTTTTTAACCGCAGATGACAAGGGATTGACGCTGATTCACGCAGATATCGATCGCCTCCTGTAATCGCAATTATCGAACAGGTCGAACTTAAAATCAATTCATAAATTCAGAATCTTAAATTCATAAAACTCATAATTATAGAAAACTTTTTGGATACTGCATAATTGTTACAGGAATTCTGAATAAAGTTTTAGCTAATTGAGACAAACCAAACTTGAATTTAAGCGACTGCGGCAATTCTTGCCATGCAGCTTCTCTGAAGCCAAAGCGAGTATAAAATGATGCGAGTCGCTTTCCCAAACATTCTAAATATAGCGGTTCTGTAGCTTGTTGAATTAAATATTTTGCGAGGTAAGTGCCCAAACCTCGATCGCGCCAATCTTTCATCACCACCAAACTGCCCAATTCTTGCGCGCCCGCAAAGTTCCGCAACTGTCCGCAAGCTACCAAATCCCCGCTGCATTCTATCACCCAGAATTGCTGCCAGCGCAACTGAGTAGGATCGAGTTTTGCGCTCCACACTAACATTCTAATTGATTTGATGTCTTGAGCACAGGCCGGGCGGATGGCGCATTGTGGCGGCAACGAAAAAAAACTTTCATTCATTATGATTCCATAAAATGAGCTTTAGTAAATTTATTGTTATTTTCCGAGTCGAGTTCCATATAATGTATTTAACTATAACTGCTGTCACTAGAAATTATACCAGATAATCGCTTCAAAATGCGAAATACTTCGTAAAAGTCATTAGCGCGATCGATTACGAACTCATAAGATAAAGCGTACTGCGGAGTGTCTTGTTTAATCAATTTGATAAATCTGAAGTTGCTGCCATTTGTCAGAAGCCCAAAAGTTGGTCTGTCTGGACTGGGGTCATTCAGCATATAAAATAGTAACTGGGGAAGTCCAGCTTCAACGGAATATTGCGATCGCTTCGCTTCTATCGCAACAACCCAAAAAGATTCAATTAAAAGCAGAACATCAATACTTCCCCGGACAAGTATATTTTCATCCACGGTGACAAGTTCCACCGATTTTTCTGCCTCTATGTGAAAGGGATTCAAGTATAAATCTGCTAAAAATAGCAAGGGAGCCAGTACCACCATTTTTACGGTATCTTCTATCATGGGGTAATCGGCACTGTTAGCATAGCCAGCCTTTACTTTGTCTAAATATCGCTTTTCTTCATCAGTAATTTCTGGTAAATCGTCAATCCACTCCCGGAAGAATTGCTTTTCTTCTGCAAGTTGGCAGTTAAATTTTGTTTTGACATCGCGCAGTGTCAGTGTTTTTGCTTGAAAGGTTTGTGTCATAGTTTTATGTATTTATTTTTTAGTTGGTGTTGATTGTAGCATATCAACTGTCGATCGCCTCCCACAAAACCTCCGCGCCAAACCTTACCGGATCGGTACAAGGCAATCCCGTTTCTGCTTGAACTTCAGCTATTGCTAACAGCGCTTCTGCCTCATTTAAGTGATGAGTGTTGAGGGCGATCGCGCTCACTTTTCCCCCAGAAAAAGCACCCGCAGCAGCGGCTAACATTTCATACAGTTCGACCACTTTTGATAACCTGGGAATTGATACGTGCGGGTGATTGCGAATGTTAGTTTGTCCGGCTCTGTGCGCTAAAATTAAGTGAGTTGGCTGCGAACCTCGCAGCAGCGGCAGAGTCGCCGTCGAACCCGGATGCAATAGCGAACCTTGCCCTTCTACGTGCAGAATATCGCATTCAGAACCCAATTTTATCACCATTTGTTCGACAGCACCAGCCGCGAAATCAACTCGCACTGCATCCAAAGGAATACCTTCATTTCCGATCATTAAACCCGTTTGACCGGTTGCCAAAAATTTGGAACGCAAACCCCGCTGTAAGCAAATGCGATTGAGTTCTAAACTGGTTGACATTTTCCCAACGCTCATATCTGTGCCGACAGTTAACACGCGGCGGCAGCTTAATTTAGCAGCAGCAGCAGAGGCGATCGCACCGACAGATTTCGGTTCCTGACGCACGTCCCAAATCCATTGATTTTCGGTTAACGGAACTGTTATCAAAGGTGCAATTTTCGCGTGCAAACCGTTGACAACTGACAAACCTGCTGCTACCGCTTGATTAATTTCTGGCAGCCATTCTGCAGGCAAAACACCGCCGGAAGGAGCGATACCAATTAGCAGAATATCCGGCGCAAATTGCAGTGCTTCTGCAACGGAAGCAACTATCGGTACTTGTTGAGGAAGGCGAGTTAATTCAGGTAAAGATTGTCCGGCACATTGGCTGTCTATTACTGCTACAATTTGTGCTTCGCTGTAGCGCAAAAATGCTAAACCTGTTTTGCCGGAAGAACCGAGAATTCCCTCGTGCAGCAGGATTGCAACTTTGCCATTTTTGATCGGATAGTTTTTAGTCATTGATTTACTTTTGATAGGCGGATTTTAGATTTTAGCTTCAATCTAAAATCTAAAATCTAAAATCGGTTGGGTGTTAGCTGTGGTTTGGGTTCAGGGTAAGATCATTCGGATCTTCTCCCAATTCTCGCAATCTGGCCTCTAGTCGCGAGGCTCGCTGGCGTTCCTGTTCGGCTTGTTGTTGAGCGGCTTCGGCTTGTTGTTGAGCGGCTTCCTCCGGCAACAAAACTAAATTGCCAGATTCATCGAAAAAACGCACCCAAGTCGCTGTTTCTCGATCGACAATTCCTTCCCAAGTACCCAACCAAAAACCTAACGTTTCGCACCACAACCAACCCCGCTCGTTGGACACTAACGGCTGATAACGCAGGGTGGCATCTAAACGCCATCCTTGCAAAGAATTAGGCTCGAAAGGATCGAAAACAAAGTAATCAGGAGTTCTAAAAACCTGCTCGTAAATATCCTTTTTTTTGCCTGTATCCTGATTTGCCGTTGACGGCGACAGCAGTTCCACAATGACATCCGGGTAACGTCCGTTTTCTTCCCAAACTACCCAGCCTTGTCGGGAAGTATTGCTGTCAACACCCAACACAGCGAAAAAATCTGGGCCGCGGAAATCCTGATTCCGAATCTGTTTAGCGCTGTAATAAATAAACATATTGCCACCGACAAAAAAATCGTTCCGGTTAGCTAAACCTTGTTCTAGGGAACGGATTAAAACGGTCATTGCTATACGGTGGCGGTTGCTTTCCATTTCTGCACCATCATCAAAAATTAAATCAGTCGGTGGCTGGTGTTCTTCAAAGAAAAGCTTGGCTTCTCTATCAATTTGCTCTCCTATTGATTCCACTGGCATCATAGTATCTCCAGATGTGTTTTGAGCGATACTTCTATTCTACAATGTCCATTCGCCGCACTCCCAATCCCGATCGCCCGTTTGGCAGCAAACACCCATTTTCAACGATCGCACCGGTGAAAGGATCGTCTAATAAATTTAAGTGACTGTCCAAATCCAAATAGTCAGCTAGCGGTGAAAGTTGTGCTGCTGCTGTATTTGCGATCGCGCTATCGGAATAGCAGCCGAACATTACTTGCAAATTGCAGGCTTTTGCTGTGTGAATCATCCGCATTGCTTCGGTCAATCCGCCTGACTTCATCATTTTGATATTAATGCCGTGGACGCAGGGCGCTAACTTGGGTATATCGGAACTATTAAAGCAACTTTCATCAGCAAAAATTGGCAGGGGCGATTGACGGTACAGTTCTGAGAATTCCTCCATATCTGCGAGAGGTGAAAGCGGCTGTTCGACATAATTTATCTGGTATTTTTCCAGCCAGTGACACATCTCTGCTGCATCTTTTAAACTCCAACCGCCGTTAGCATCTACACTGATTTTAAGGTTAGCTGGTGCTTCATCTAGCACTGCTATTAACATAGCTTTGTCGGCTTCGATTCCTGCGGTATTTCCTAATTTAACCTTAACGGCGCGGTATTTGATGCTTCCTGGATCTGTCGCATCTTTACCAAACCAATCGCGCACTCTTTCTCTGGCACCAGAGGGCGAATTAATGCCGATTGTGACGGAGGTGGGGACGATGCGCGATCGATCTAATCCCCACATTTTCCACAGCGGCAAGCCTGCTTTTTTGCCCAGCCAGTCGTGCATTGCCATGTCGATGCCGGCGCGGGCGGCTGAGGGTAAGTTGACCTCTGTTAATACTTGTTCGATTTTTTGGCGATCGAACGGAGTAAACTTTTCTAGCAGCGGTGCAACTTCCTGCAATGCGGCTAGCAGAATTTCGGTAGTTTGGGGCCGAGAACCTGTGGAAAACGGCGAAGATTCTCCCCAGCCTTCGATGCCTTCGTGTTCTAGCTTGACCCATAAATTGGTACTTTGGGCTGTTGTACCGCGGCTGATGGTAAGGGCAAACCGCTTGCGGACAGTGAAAGTTTCAATTTGAACGTGCATTGTCAGTGATTGGTGATTTTTTGTAGATAAAAATCCGAGGGGGCGGATTGCGCCGCTCTTGCGAGTTGTAACTTTTTACTTTATAGTTTGATTTTGCTTGTTCTAGTTTATCAAAAACTTGATGAAGTTCATTATTTCTGTTTCGCCGAAGAGAGTTGCGTTCTCTCTCAGCATTTGGGTGCTCTTCTTTGCTGTTGCTGGTTGCATCGTACAAGTTCTGCGCTACGGTTTTAACTATCAACAACGCTGGATTAGTTTGTTTAACTTAGACAGAGAAATAAATTATCCTTCGTGGTACTCGTCATTTACTTTGCTGTTTTGCGCGATTTTGCTAGGTATTATTGCTAGTGCTAAGAAGAAGCAGGGCGATCGGTATTTTGGGCACTGGAAAGCGCTGGCGTTGATGTTTGTATTTTTTTCTTTAGATGAAATCTTGAGTTTGCACGAAATATTAATTATTAACGACTTGCGAAAGGCACTGCATTTAGGGGGATTGTTTTACTTCATTTGGGTAATTCCGGGGGCGATTTTTGTTGGGGTTACTGCGCTGGCTTATCTCAAGTTTCTCCTGCACCTACCCCGGAAAACAAGGGATTTCTTTTTACTGGCAGGCAGTATATATGTCGGTGGAGCACTTGGCATGGAGATGGTTTGCGGCTATTATGCAGATGCGGTAGGTCAGCGAAACTTGATATACGGTTTGATGGCTTCTGTTGAGGAAATTTTGGAAATGGTAGGGGTGATCGTATTCATCTACGCCCTGCTGTCTTACATCGGTTCCTATCTTGAAAATATTGATTTGCGGTTGAAGATAGTGGAGAATCAAGAGAGGTAAGGCTGACGATCGACCAAGATTATTAAGGGGGTTGAAATAGAAGATATTATGGCTATCTACTTCTACACCACTGGCAGCGAATACGGCTGTTTTTCTAATTTTTCCTCTCACGGATTCGAGTTAGACGGAGAATATTGGGCAACAACCGAACATTATTTTCAAGCACAAAAGTTTCCCGCAACCGCTGACTGCGACAAAATTCGCCAAGCAAAAACGCCGAAAGATGCCGCAAAAATGGGACGCGATCGCTCTCGTCCCCTTCGCAAAGATTGGGAAGAAGTCAAAGATGATATCATGCGAAAAGCCGTACTCCGCAAATTTGAAACTCATCTCGAAATTAGAGAAATTTTACTAGCTACTGGCGATGAGGAAATAGTCGAAAATTCCCCTAGTGATTACTATTGGGGTTGCGGTAAAGATGGCAGTGGCAAAAATATGTTGGGACAGATTTTAATGGAAGTAAGGGAGATATTGCGAAAACGCAGGTCAGAGTAAAACATTATTTAAATTTCCCAGCACAAAGCAGGACTTGTTTAATAGTAAGTCCTGCTAGGCGGCTTGGCGAGCCTTTCCTCAATTTTCTTAAACACTGAACTCAAAAATCCGCCTGAGCAACTGTCAAAACCTGTGCCAATCTCCTTAGGCTGTTCTAGTAGAGGGTTTCGCCTCTCCTCGGAGACTACGAAGCAGGGGAAACGGTAAAAACCCTGCACCACTTTTTTGTTTTAACAACTACTCTCAACCGGAGTTAACTTTTATCGTCGCAAGTACAGCATTGTTAGCCAGTCGCCTTCCGGGCACCGTTCTCCTAAGGTTGGCGATTCACAGGTAAAACAGCAAAACACCTGTTCTGGTTAAAGTTGGTTTTTTATTTATGCTGTATATTTCTATTGTGTGCGATTTTCTGGAAAGTGTTAGCTGTTGTACAGAATTCTTTACAATTTTTGCCCACGTAGCTTTTTGCTAAGGGGGGAAGGAAAGGCACTTGTTGAATTTTTGACCTATTTGCCTAGTGTCGCGGTTATTTGCCGCATTTGCTGTTGAATCCGGTTAAATTGTTTCTGTTCTTCGCTTAGCAAACTATTGTCGATCGGCCCTCGCATATCCCACTGCAATTCTGACAACAACAACAAACAGCCGGCCATAATTATGCCAGTGGTTAAATATTGCCAAGGTGCAACAAAAGTTAATAGAGGGATGCTAAATAGATGAGTTAGTCCGATCAGGACAAAAGTGCGCGATCGCAAACCGACTCCGGTACAAAAATAGCCGATCGCGCTCAACCCCAACCACAAATCGCAAAGGTGCAGCAACACACCTCCCCAACCGGCAAAAATACTGCAATCGGTCAGAACCAAACCAGTTATCATCAAAATCGCCCAAGAGTAAAGAATCCAGCTAACTCGCTCGACTCTTACCCAAAACAAAGTCAAAACCGCCATCCCCGCAGTGCCAATTAGAGTCAAAGTTGACCACAGAATCGCCTGAAAAGTCCAACTGATGGGGAAAAACTGAGCCGTAAAAAAAATCCCCGCCGTCACCAAACCCCACAGCAGAAAAGTTTGGTCGATCCGGGTATAAAATCCTGAGAAAAGAGTAAAATTTCCAATTTGCCAGTGGAGTCGCAACAAGCCTTCGAGGTCTTGTACATCAAGATGTTCCTGTTTGCTGCGGATTACGGGTTTGGAGGCGTTAAAAAAGGTCATCCAGTGTTGGGGAAAGTATGAAGTTTTACGTATTGTAACAAATCTTAAGGAATATTTTTCTGATTTTTTCTTGTTACCAGGCTCTGCCTGGGGACGTAGATTTGGAGGCTCTGCCTGCCGCGAGTCTAAGACTTGCGAGGCAGAGCCTCTGGAGCTCGGTTCCCAGGCAGAGCCGGGGAACCAGGAAACGCGTGATTATTTGCGTTTTTTGTTCAGGGTTTTGGTCAACTCAGTAATCGAGTTGAGCAATGTTTGGGAAAAGTAAGCCATTGCAATAATCACCGCTACTGCAACTCCTCCGTACATCAGTAAAGGCATGAAACCTCCAGTTTCAGGCGGTGTTGCCGCATCAGTTGGAGCCGTAGAAACCAGAATGACTTGGTTGGTGCTAACATTAGACATAGAAACTCCTTGGTCTGTACAAAGACCGTAAAAATGGGAAATTGACGAGCGTTTCTGGTGGCAGCCAGTCGCTCGGAAAAAAACAACCGATCGAAAGCGTCTCTAGTAAAAGCTAGGGGCGCTTGTTTGCTTGTTAAGGGCAGTCTAACACTGCTTCAAAAAATATACAACAAATTTAACGTATATTTATAAGACCTATGGTAAAGTAGACGTACAAATCCTAAAAGCTTTGTCTAACAAGCATTTTCTCGTTCCCCGGCTCTGCCAGGGGACGCTGATCCGGAGGCTCTGCCTCCTGTTTTCCTGGGCAACCGACGAGGCAGAGCCTCGCTTATATCGGTTCCCAGGCACAGCCGGGGAACCAGTTAAACCCAATAGATATTATGAAAAATACATTTATCTCTCGATTTACTCCTAGCTTGATGTCACCAGAAACCCTGGAAGCTATCTTAGTACAGCGTCACGCACTGGCAGAACATTTAGTAGAGCTAATTCGGTTGAGCGCCCTAACAGATAACAAGCATTTTCAACTGCTAATTGGACCGCGCGGCATTGGCAAAACGCACTTAGTTTCCCTGATTTATCATCGCGTTGTTAAGATGGAAGATTTGCGGGATAAATTGCTGATTGCGTGGCTGCAGGAAGAGGAATGGGGGATTGCGTCTTTTTTGGATTTATTGCGGGGAATATTCCGGGCAATTGCTAAAGAATATCCGGCTGCATATGAAGCTGAGTTATATGATGATGTTGAAAAGCTTTATGATTTGTCGCCGGAGCAAGCTGAATTTAAGGCCGCAGAATTGCTGAGAGACTTTGTTGGCAAGCGGGTGCTGTTGTTGATTGTCGAAAATTTAGAGGACGTGTTTAGCGGCTTGGGGAATTTCGGGCAGAAGCAGTTGAGGGGGTACATTCAAAATTATTCATTTTTGACAATTTTGGCAACATCACAAAGTTTGTTTGATGGAGTCAAGCACTCTAATAATCCTTTTTATGATTTTTTTGATTTACATGAATTAGATGAGTTTAAGCTCGATGATGCTGTAGCTTTATTAAATCATATTGCCAACTTAGAAGGAAATAATGATTTAGCATCTTTTATTCAAAGTCCAACAGGGCGCGATCGCATTAAAGTTGTGCATTACCTTTCTGGTGGCAGTCCTCGCGTCTATATTGTTTTTTCGGCTTTTCTGATGACTCCTGAATCGCTCGATAAATTGGTAGAACCGTTTATGGAAATGCTGGATAGCCTCACGCCCTACTATCAGGATCGGATGAAATATCTATCAAATCAGCAGCGGAAGATTGTTGACTTTTTGTGCGATCGAGGTGGTGCCGCACCAGTCAAACAAATTGCTAAACGCTGTTTTATTGAGCAGCGAACTGTCTCTAGCCAACTTAAAGATTTGCGAGATAAGGGTTATGTAAAAACTGAGGAGATAGGACGGGAATCGTGGTATGAATTGCGGGAACCATTGATGCGTTTTTGTCTGGAGGTAAAGAAGCAGCGAAATCAACCGATTCGATTAATTGTGGATTTTATTCGGGTTTGGTATACGCGGCAAGAATTGCAGCAGCGATTGGGATTGAGGATGGCGGATGTTGATTTGGCGGAGAAAGAATGTCATTTTATGTATCGGCAAGGTTTGAAACCGATTCCACCTGATGCTGTCATGGAACGAGAATATTATACGCGGGCGCTTGAGGCTATTGAGAGAAATGAGGAAGACCCGCGTCTGAAGGCTTATTTTGATGAAATGGGAAATTGTATCGAACAGAAAGACTATGTTTCTGCTTTAGCATATGCGGAAAAATTGGTAATAAGTCGCGGCGAGGCAAAGGATTGGGTACAAAAGGGACGCTGTTTAAATAGCCTGGAACGCTACGATGAAGCCTTAGTATCTTACGATCGGGCGCTCGAACTAGATGCCAATTATCAGTTGGTTTGGGCTAATCGAGGCAATGTACTCGACAACCTCAAACGCTATGATGAAGCCTTAGTATCTTACGATCGGGCGCTCGAACTAGATGCCAATTATCAGTGGTTTTGGTGTATGCGAGGCAATGTACTCGAGAACCTCAAACGCTATGAAGAAGCCTTAGAATCTTACGATCTGGCGATCGAACTAGATGCCAATTATCAATTGGCTTGGGCACTTCGAGGCTTTTTACTCGAGAACCTCAAACGCTATGAAGAAGCCTTAGTATCTTACGATCGGGCGCTCGAACTAGATGCCAATGATAAGTTAGCTTGGAGCTGGCGAGGTGATGTACTTGACAACCTCAAACGCTATGAAGAAGCTTTAGAATCTTACGATCGGGCGCTCGAACTAAATGCCAATTATCAGTGGGCTTGGTCTAAGCGAGGCGATGTACTCGACAACCTCAAACGCTATGAAGAAGCCTTAGTATCTTACGATCGGGCGCTCGAACTAAATGCCAATTATCAGTGGGCTTGGTCTAAGCGAGGCGATGTACTCTACAACCTCGAACGCTATGATGAAGCGTTAGTATCCTTAGATAAGGCGATCGAACTAAATGCCAATTATCAGTGGGCTTGGTCTAAGCGAGGCGATGTACTCTACAACCTCGAACGCTATGATGAAGCCTTAGTATCTTACGATCGCGCCCTCGAACTAGATGCCAATGATCAGTGGGATTGGGCTAATCGAGCCACTGTACTCAGGAACCTCAAACGCTATGATGAAGCCTTAGTATCTTACGATCGGGCGATCGAACTAGATGCCAATTATCAGTCGGCTTGGTTTCACCGAGGCTGGTTGCTAGACACACTCGGTCGCTATGAAGAAGCTTTAATATCTTGCGATAAAGTGATCGAACTGGGTTCTCAACATTCATCTGTTTTCTTCAACCGTGCCATTGCCATTCTCGGATTGAATCGCTGGGATGAAGGCATCGCCGCCTTAGACGACGCATTCCAACGCCTAGAACCAGGCGATGAAGCTTATGCAGACGATGCCGATTTAATTATCCGCAACCTGTTCATCAACACGCACGATCTAGCGATATCTCAAACTCGCATTACCAGCCTGATAGCCGTTTACAAAAATTACAAATATTCTTCCATCTTAGGACAAGGAATTGTGCGAAACATTCCCGCGCTAATGTCAGAAATGGTAAGCGACAAAGCCGCACGCACTTGGTTAGAATTGTGGCAAGAACTAACCAGCAACTACGAAGAACAATTCAAAATTCCCATCCGCCTGCTGGATGCGGCTGTCCGCTATAAGGAAACCAAGGGCGACAGACGAGTTTTGCTAGAACTTCCCATAGAAGAACGCAATTTATTAGAACCATTGGTGTCAACAAAATCCGAATAAGTAAAACAGGACTTACGCACTCCGACAAAGAAACCGGGTTTTTTACCTAATCTGCCGATTGCAACGAAGTCTTTTCGTAAAAAACCCGGTTTCTGGGCCCCCTGCATACCAATTTAATGTGAAGTTGCACATATCTCGATCCCCCTAAATCCCCCTTAAAAAGGGGGACTTTGATCGGAATCTTGTCCCCCCCTTATTAAGGGGGGCTAGGGGGGATCGGATTCTATGCAGCCTCATAAAAAATT
>NZ_JANMZH010000665.1:0-1918 GCF_031383065.1 Microcoleus sp. OTE_8_concoct_300
ACCAAGTGACGATTGCCACTGAAGTATCCACCAAATCGTAATTAACCTAACTCCCTATTAGGGATTGAAACGGGAGCGTTACCGCTGAAATCTTCGCCATATAAAATCGTAATTAACCTAACTCCCTATTAGGGATTGAAACAATTTTTGACCATGAAGCAATAAGAACCAAAACATCGTAATTAACCTAACTCCCTATTAGGGATTGAAACACGATTGCATTAGTATCCATGCGTCGCCAATTATCGTAATTAACCTAACTCCCTATTAGGGATTGAAACATTAATTAAGCAGGATTGAGGCAGAACTGAAGCAAATCGCAATTAACCTAACTCCCTATTAGGGATTGAAACGAGTACGATCCCGAAGATCCCAAACTCTCAGAGGCATTCTGATCGCAATTAACCTAACTCCCTATTAGGGATTGAAACCAGAAATTACAGCAGAGATTGCGGAAAAGCAAGCATCGCAATTAACCTAACTCCCTATTAGGGATTGAAACATTTGGTACTGCTTACAAGCGAAGAATATGTCCGCTCAAAATCGCAATTAACCTAACTCCCTATTAGGGATTGAAACCTGCACCGAAAAAGTGTAGTCAGTTGATTGAGCTTATCGCAATTAACCTAACTCCCTATTAGGGATTGAAACAAGTCGGCTAAGGCTTGATCGAGGTCTTCATTGCATCGCAATTAACCTAACTCCCTATTAGGGATTGAAACTTGACGAGACTGTACTTATACTGCAACACAACACCAATCGCAATTAACCTAACTCCCTATTAGGGATTGAAACATATACGGCGACTTCAATCCCTCAAACCTGCCAATATCGCAATTAACCTAACTCCCTATTAGGGATTGAAACAGGAGTCCTTAGAAGCTATTTGGGGCGATAGCGGATCGCAATTAACCTAACTCCCTATTAGGGATTGAAACTCTTAGTTCCATGCCCAACTCTTGTGACATTCTTAAAATCGCAATTAACCTAACTCCCTATTAGGGATTGAAACGTAAATGAAGATTTGCAAGCCCTATAAGGCAAATAAATCGCAATTAACCTAACTCCCTATTAGGGATTGAAACTTCATAGCGATCGCTCAGCCGGATGTAGACAGAGATCGCAATTAACCTAACTCCCTATTAGGGATTGAAACTCATTCCGAAAACTGAAGGCATGATAAATGGTTGGATCGCAATTAACCTAACTCCCTATTAGGGATTGAAACATCGGCAACCCAGCAGTGACAGGCAAAGACGTTTAATCGCAATTAACCTAACTCCCTATTAGGGATTGAAACACGACAGGGGACACATTGCACCCAGTGCCGATCGCACGCCGCAATTAACCTAACTTCCTATCAGGGATTGAAACAGAGGAGTAGTGAAAATCGAACAACGCCTTAGAGCCGCAATTAACCTAACTCCCTATCAGGGATTGAAACAGTTATGAATGCCAGCCAAATCGCCACACTCAAGAAGCCGCAATTAACCTAACTCCCTATCAGGGATTGAAACAAAATTTAAAATTTCGCCATCAGCTTGCTTTTTTTGCGCCGCAATTAACCTAACTCCCTATCAGGGATTGAAACAGAAGCTATTAGAGCAGCTTGAAGTTATGTTGCTTGAGCCGCAATTAACCTAACTCCCTATCAGGGATTGAAACTTATTAATATAATAGAATTGAACGACAAACTCAACATTTGCCGCAATTAACCTAACTCCCTATCAGGGATTGAAACCTATCACTAATCCCAAATAATAAACTTGTGACTGTTACCTGGGGGGGTGACAAAGAGGCCTAGGAGATAGACCGAATCAGGGTTGCAGCCCGCATACCTTGTTGATAAAAGCGGCGTTTATTTCGAGTTAACTTTATTAACTGTTCCACCTCATCAGAATATTGTTCGAGATAATTA
>NZ_JANMZH010000943.1:0-1017 GCF_031383065.1 Microcoleus sp. OTE_8_concoct_300
CCCGCGCCAACTCCCGTGCCGACGCCGGTCACAGATGACAGCATAATCGAACCGCTAGGCGCTCCAGAACTCAATCTCGGTAGCATTACTCCCAATCCCGCCCAACAAACTCAGGGCGGCGGTGAAGGCCCTGATTTCATCATGGGCGGCCGCATCAACGAGTCAATTAACGGACTCGGCGGCAGCGACACCCTCTACGGGATGGGCGGCAATGACAACATTGACGGCGGTGCAGATAACGACTCACTCTTCGGCAATGAAGGTACCGATTTCATCTCTGGTGGTGCCGGTAACGATACCGTCTACGGCGGCAAAGATAACGACATCGTTGTTGGTGGCGATGGTAATGACTTCTTGAGGGGAGATTTTGGCAAAGATACTGTTGCCGGCGGTCTTGGCAACGATACGATTTTTGGTGGCAAAGATGACGATATCTTGCTCGGTGAAGACGGCGACGACTACATTTCTGGTAACTTAGGAAAAGACACAATTAATGCTGGTAACGGCAACGATATTGCGTTTGGAAATGAGGAGGCCGACCTGATTTTTGGTAAAGCTGGAAATGACACGCTTTACGGTGGCAAAGACAACGATAGTCTCGGTGGTGGCGATGGCAACGATTTGCTTTACGGTAACAATGAAAACGATCTGCTCGAGGGTTTCACTGGCAACGATACGCTCTACGGCGGTAAAGGTAACGATAGCCTCTTTGGCAATGCTGGTTCCGATTTCCTTTCCGGCGATGTTGGGGATGATACTTTGACTGGCGGTTCGGGAAGTGATGTATTTTTCCTAACTAAAAGTGCGGGAAGCGACATCATTACTGATTTCCGCAAGGGCGAGGATTTAATTGGGTTAGCTCCCGGTTTGAGTTTCAATCAGCTCAGCATTACGTCTAGCAACAATCAAACTTTGATTAGCGTGACTGGCAGCAATCAATTGTTAGCGAAGCTTAACGGTACGCCCGGTACTCTTACTGCTAGCGATTTCACTCAGGTAACAATCTAACTGCCTCGG
>NZ_JANMZH010000020.1:0-7800 GCF_031383065.1 Microcoleus sp. OTE_8_concoct_300
GTCCAAAAAGGACGGGCGGGACGCCCATCCCACAAACTTGTGGAAGTTATTTAATTCTCATTCCTTAGCGGGACAACCTCAGCTTAAGATTTCCACCAACAGCGAACAACTCCAGAAATGAAAATAGAACGATGCAAAGCATTTTCGATCGCCGCAGGATGTCGGAGTCAAGGAAGCTGCTGGTTTGGTAAAATGCCAGAGGCGATCGACTTATATCATGTCCGATCAATTAACTCTAATATCCCGGTCGGGGCGGGTTTTTGAGCTGGTCAATTATTAGCCGGTATTGTTGGCTCACGGGCCCCTACAAAAATCGCGGTCGCTCGACCGGACATGATATTACCAATAAAACGGCCAGATTAATTTAAACTGATTAAAAATTAGGCTGCAAAAATCAGATGCTCCACAAGAAGAACCGCAAAAAGTTACCCTTATTGGCAGCATTCTTAGTCTCGCCCTTTATTTCTTGGTTTCTGAGTGCGATCGCACTATTTCTCAGTCTCTGGGTAATCGTACCAGCACCCACGCTGTTTCTGTACGCTTTGGCGGTGGGAGCACCAGAAATCAGTCCTTGGTTGGTCGGTATCAATACGATCGCCCTTCTGCTGAACCTGCTCAGACGGCATCAAGGCAAAGTCTACATTATTTTACTGATTTGTAACCTGTTCGCCCTAATCCTGGGCCTGCTTCCCCTGATTCAGTTCCCAGCAGCCAATGCAGCCATAGCTACCCAAGTGCAAGCTGTTCTAGGGGAAAACTATTTAGCAGCCGTTCCTGTCGCCCATCGCGCGCAGCTACGCCCTCAACCGTTTATCCTCGCAGATGCGTTCCGAGGAATTCCCCTCAGAAAGGTTAGGATCGATCGGGCTATTGTATTTGCCAACCCTGACGGAGTTTCACTGCAACTAAACCTTTATCGGCCGATGGAAATTGGCAAATATCCGGCGATTATCACACTCTACGGGGGCGCTTGGCAAAGAGGCAATCCCGATTCCAATGAGGAATTCAGCCGCTATATGGCCACCCAAGGCTATTGTGTGGTTGCAATTGCTTACCGCCACGCTCCCAAGTATCGATTTCCTGCTCAGCTTGACGACGTACAAGCCGCTCTTTCCTATATCAAAACTCATGCTGGTGATTGGGAAATCGATCTCGATCGAATTGCTCTGATGGGAAGGTCAGCAGGTGCCCATTTAGCAATGCTAACTGCTTATGATTCTAGTGTGCTTCCAGTTCGAGCAGTGGTCAACTATTACGGGCCAAATGACCTGATTCGGGGATACAATGACCCACCTTTTCCTGATGCCATAAATGTTCGAGCCGTCTTGCGTGCCTTTTTGGGAGGAACGCCAGACGAACTCAACGAGCTTTACCATCGGGCTTCTCCCATAAATTATATTAAACCGAATCTTCCCCCTTCTCTACTGGTCTATCCAGGTCGCGACCATATCGTTCAGGTTAAGTTTGGTCGATCGCTCTACCAACGATTGCGAGCCACGGGCGATCGGGCTATTTTGCTCGAAATTCCTTGGGCTGAACACGCCTTTGATGCAGTTTTTAATGGCCCGAGCAATCAACTGGCTTTGTACTACACAGAACGCTTTTTGGCTCATGCTCTGAAGTCTTCGGATTACCAACCATTTAACTAAAAATTATCAACTTACTCATTTATGCTCAATAAACTGCGGCTATAACAGTTAATAAGTTCCCAAATCTCGTAAAGATTTCTACGGCAAATTGTCCCACCAAATTTTAGAAGAGTTGGCAGACTTTATTTATTATATAGCTGTTCGATCGCGTGGTGAGGTATGCCCCATGCCCCATGCCCAATGCCCCATGCCCAATGCCCAATGCCCAATGCCCCATGCCCCATGCCCCATGCCCCATGCCCTGTTACACTGGAATCCTGCCGTTGTGTGCGATCGGTGCGATCGACCCTGCGGAAAAAAAACTAAAATTCTGTATCCTACAATACATTTATTTGGTTAATCATTGTTTAAACTCTCCAAGTGTAGATGGTGTACTCTCCATAATTCTGCAAAACCCCTAAACGAGTGCGTTGTTTGCTGGACTGCGATTTATCGATCGTCGAACCGTTAAAAACCATAAGTAGTTTTGACCTGAATTCATCGGAATTGATTTGCACAAAATTTTTGAGCTGACCAGGGTGAAGATTAGGTACTAAATCTGTGCAGCGCAGGCATCTATCATTTTGACTCAAATTAGTACAGGCTCTTGTCATCTATTTTATTCCTGCTAATAACCGAAATCCAACCGCATCTCACACTGGATTGTCACGCCCGGTGGACGGCGAAGTGATTGAGCCTCGCTCCACCAATCTTGTAGAGCCTGCCAAAAAAGGCATCCTCCCAAAAGTTAGCTTTGACAAAAAATCTTGGGTAAATCCCAAATATTCGTCAATCGTTAGACTTTTGCTAACATCTATTTTTTCTCAACTACTCGTCCCGCAATCCCCATAAAAATAACCATGAGTGCAAACGAAGCGCGCGTTCAAGCAATTTCTCAAATCGTCAACCGCAAACTGATGCCTGCCCGGCCTCCCAAGCGGCTCGAAGATATGTGGGCAACAGACGTTTTTACTCTGAGCAAGATGCAAGAAAGTCTGCCCAAAAGCATTTTCAAATCAGTAAAAAACACCGTTCAAACCGGCCAAAAACTCGATGCTTCCGTAGCTGATGTAGTTGCAGTAGCAATGAAAGATTGGGCTATTTCCAAAGGAGCCCTGTACTACGCCCACGTATTTTACCCGCTCACCAACAGCACCGCCGAAAAACACGACGGTTTCATCTCAGTCCAAGGCGACGGTTCCGTCATCTCAGAATTTGCAGGCAAAGTTCTCGTACAAGGCGAACCCGATGGCTCCTCATTCCCCAACGGCGGCATTCGCTCCACCGCCGCCGCTCGCGGATACACAGCCTGGGATGTCACCAGCCCTGCTTATGTCATGGAAACAGACAACGGCATGACCTTGTGCATTCCCACTGTTTTCATATCCTGGACAGGTGAAGCCTTAGACAAAAAAACGCCGCTTTTGCGTTCCATTGCCGCAATGAACAAAGCAGCAACCCGAGTGTTAAAACTATTAGGAAATACCGACGTTGCTCCCGTCAATTCCAGTTGCGGTTCCGAACAAGAATACTTCCTGGTAGATGCCAATTTCACCACCAGCCGCCCCGATTTAATGCTAGCGGGTCGCACCCTTTTTGGCAAACCTCCTGCCAAAGGTCAGCAATTTGACGACCACTATTTTGGAGCGATTCCAGAGCGCGTTCAAGTCTTCATGCAGGAAGTAGAAGAAAGAATGTACCGTCTGGGAATTCCTGCCAAAACCAGGCACAACGAAGTAGCTCCCGGTCAGTTTGAAATTGCACCAGTTTTTGAAGCTGCAAACGTCGCCAGCGACCACCAACAATTAACCATGACAATTCTCCGCAACACAGCGAAGAAACACGGTTTTATGTGTTTGCTGCACGAGAAGCCTTTCGCCGGCATTAACGGTTCCGGCAAACACGTCAACTGGTCGGTCGGCAATGCCACCCAAGGAAACTTATTAGACCCCGGCGATACACCGCACTCGAACATACAATTTCTAGTATTCTGCGGCGCTGTGATTCGCGGAGTTCACAAATACGGCCCGCTGTTGCGCGCCGTAGTTGCGACTGCCAGCAACGACCACCGATTGGGTGCAAATGAGGCTCCGCCAGCAATTATCTCTGTCTATTTGGGTTCGCAATTAGAAGATATCTTCGGGCAAATTAGCCGGGGAGAAGTTAAGGACTCTCAAGGTCGGGGAATTATGAATTTAGGTGTAGAAACACTGCCTACTTTCATGAAGGATGCTGGAGACAGAAACCGGACTTCGCCCTTTGCCTTTACTGGAAACCGATTTGAATTCCGGGCAGTAGGTTCCGGTCAGTCTGTTTCCGGGCCGCTGGTGGCGATGAATACAATTCTTGCAGATTCTTTGGACTGGATTGCTAACAAATTAGAAAGCGATTTGGCTAACGGAACTGAACTGAATGCTGCCATCCAAACAATTCTCAAAGAAGTGATGGACGAGCACGGTGCGGTTGTATTTGGCGGCAATGGCTATTCGGAAGAATGGCACAAAATGGCTGTTGAGGAACGGGGTTTAGCTAACTTGCGGACTACGGCAGATGCTTTGCCGGTGTTGAAGGAAGGATACATTGAAGACTTGTTTGAAAAGACAGGTGTTCTGACTCCCGTGGAATTGGAAAGCCGTTATGATGTTTATGCAGAGCAGTATTTGCTGGCAATTGAAGTCGAAGCAAAACTGGTATCAAGCATGGCAAAAACCATCATTTACCCGGCAGCGGTGAGGTATTTAGCTGAACTTTCCGGCACAATTTCTAAGTTGAAAGAGATTGGGATTGAACTCGAAAAGGAAAGTGCCGAAAAAGTAGCGGTGCTGGTTAAGTTTATGATGGATACTGCGAGCAAGTTGAGTGCTGCTTTGAGCAAGCACGATTTTGCTTCGACAGAAGACCATATGCAGTATGCTTCGCAAACAATTCGTCCTTTGATGGATGAGGTTCGCAAGTATGCGGATGCTCTGGAAGGTGAAGTGGCTGATGATTTGTGGCCGCTGCCTACTTATCAAGAAATGTTGTTTGTTAAGTAATCGTAAATTCGGTTAATTGCAGGTTAAATTTGTAAGGACACGGCACTGCCGTGTCCTTACTTGTTTTTGGGCTTAAATCAGTGTTACGCTGATTCTTTCAGAGTCATTAAATGCGAGCGAGAGTAAGGGTTGTGAAGTTTGTTAAGATACCCTTCAACAAATTTATCGGCGTAGAAAAAGTAGCCTTGCTGCGAAAAGCTCTTATGCGAATTCAATCTCTTTTCAAACAAATGACTCTGGCGGCTCTAGCTCTATTTTTTGCGCTCAGTTGCAGTCGATCGACTCCGAACGTAAACTCTTCCCCCGAAGCAAGCACCTCTAGCAGTTTCAGAGTGGCAATGCTCACCACAGGCGCCAAAGACAACCAAAGTTGGGATCAAGCTTGCTTTGAAGGATTGAATCTAATCAAAAATAAATTTAATGCTGAGGTAGACATTACGGACAGTATTGACGGTGAAAATAGTGAAGCTACCATTCGCAAATATGCCCAGTCAGGCTATGACCTGGTAATTGCCGCCAGTGGTGCCTATTCCACAACTGCCGAAAAGGTCGCTAAAGAATTTCCGCGAACGAAATTTGCCCTGATTACAACGCATCCAGGGAATAACCAAAATTTGGGGGCTGTTGCCTTTCGATCGGGTGAAGTGGGGTACCTCACAGGCGCTTTGGCTGCGATAAAGACCAAAAGCAATAAAGTTGGCTATATTGTGGGTGAACCTTATCCGGTTTACAAAGAAGAAGAAGCCTTGTTTAGGCGGGGAGTGAAGGCAACGAATCCCTCTGTCCAAGCCTCGACTGCTTTTCTCAACTCTTGGGTAGATACGGAAAAAGCCACCAAAATTGCAACGGATATGGTTGCTTCGGGAGTAGATGTTTTGACCTTCAACGCGGGTGAGGCAGGGTTAGCCGCGCTAAAAGCCGTTTCGCAAAAGCCAGGAGTCTTTGTGATTGGTAGGACAAAGGATCAGTACGAACTCGCTCCCGGCAAAGTCCTAACTAGCGTTCTGCAGGACATTCCCAATCTGGTGCTAAATGTGGCAGTGTTAACCCAGCAAGGTCGCTGGGAAGGAAAACTTTATAAGTTTGGGCTCAAGGAAAAGATCTATGACTTTGCTCCTTTCCGTGGCACTCTTACGTCTCAGGAAGAGGACGCTTTCAAGACCATCCGAGAAGCTGTGACGACTGGCAAAATTGATGTTTCTCCATAGGGTGCCTATTAATTGATTTACCAATATTGATCCTAAGTTCGATGCAAAATCAACGCTACGATCGCGCTCTGCCGATCGCCAGAAGCTCCCGTTCTCATCCCTGGCAACGCTTATTTTCTATTGCACATCAGCTCAGGTATGGTTTGATATTTTTGGTTCTCCTGAGCTTACTGCCCACTGGTGGCTTGTTGATCTACCTCAGCTTTCAGGCGCAGATCCAGCAATCGCGATCGCTCCAAGAAGAGCGTAGCCAGACAGCCGCAGGGCAGATTGATAATTATCTAGATGACTTAAAACGAAAACTGAGCTATTTAGCTAGGGTCAAAGGACTCACAAACTTTCAACCTCAAGCGCAGCAGAGCCTGTTGGAAGGGTTGATTCGTCATAATGATGCTTATGAAGCCGTTGCCATTTTGAACCGGAAGGGACAAGTTGTTGCGTCAGTTTCACCCTACGAACCGCTCAAGTTAGAAAATCCAGCCAATTCGCCACTGTTTATTCGTGCCTTCAAACAACAGGAAGATTATGTAAGTCCTGTAGAAATTAATCCTCAAACCCACCAACCAACAACCATTCTGGCGGTTCCGATTCGGAATGAGCGAGATGAGGTGGATGGGGTGCTATTAGCACAGGTAAATCTCAACTTTCTCTGGTTTGTTGTTTCCCAAACGCAGGTTGGCAAGACGGGTTATGTCTATGTAGTCGATGAGCGTAATTTTCTCATTGCTCAAAAGGGTAGTAAGCCAGAAACGTTTCAACTTCAAGATATTTCTAAGCGCCCCTTTTTTCAATTCTTGAAAGCATCCGAAGATACTAAGCACCTTAATGTTTATCGGGGTCTAAAACAGGTAGAAGTAATGGGAGCCACTACCTTAGTTCGGAGGGTGAATTGGACTGTGGTTGTAGAACTGCCAACGGCTGAGGCGTATGCTCCAGTTTACCAAATGCTCTCAGTTATGGGAGGCTCATTGACGCTGGTGACGATCGTCGCTTTTGGCATTGGCTTTCTATTTATTCGGCAAATTGTGGTGCCGCTCCAGCGCTTAACCACGGCAGCTACTGAACTCAGTGCGGGGCAATTAGATACACGGGTCAACATTGATAGCCAAAACGAATTGGGAACATTGGCGATCGCATTTAACAATATGGCAACTCAGTTAGAGGAACTGATTACAGCAGTTGAAGTGGAACGCAATTTTGTTTCAGCCATTCTTGAAATTGCAGGTGCCCTGGTAGTTGTGCTCGACCCGGAGGGACAAATCGTTCGCTTTAACCGAGCTTGCGAACAAATGACTGATTACTCGTTTAGTGAAGTGAAGGGGCGCTACTTTTGGGACTTGTTCCCGAACTCAGATTTAGCTGAACAAGCCAAAACTACTTTTGAGTCTTTAAAAGCTGGTAATTTTCCCCAGCAGTATGAAGGCAGTTGGATGACCAAAGATCGACAACTCAGACGGATTGCCTGGTCAGCTACTGCTTTACTGGATGATCGAGGTGAAATTGAGTACATCATCAAAACAGGGATTGACATTACTAAACGGAAACAGGTAGAAGAAGAACTCAAAGCGTCGGAGCAGCGGCTATCTTTTCTATTCCGCCAAACTGCACTGGCAGTTGTGGAATGGGATTTAAACTTTAAAGTCACGGCCTGGAATCCAGCGGCAGAGAAGATTTTTGGTTACACGGCGAAAGAGGCGATGGGACACCATGCCGCAGAATTAATTGTGCCTGCGTCTGCCAGAAAGATAGTTGATCAAGTTATGAACGAGTTGTTGAGTCAGGTTGGAGGCATTTGTGACAAGTTAAGAAAAAGTGCAAATTGTCAAGGGGTATAAAAAAGAAAGGTAAAATAGAATGAAACCTTTGTCAGGCAAGCATTTGAGCCATAATTGAACCAGTTATGACTAGCAAAAAACGCATCAACCGAGA
>NZ_JANMZH010000026.1:0-1273 GCF_031383065.1 Microcoleus sp. OTE_8_concoct_300
GTCCCAAGAAGAGTTGAGATCGATCGCCGACGCAGGATTAGACACCAATCGTGCCATATCTAAAGCCAGTCGCCAATCCAATAACCCGTGATAAGCAAGGTTTTGATAGTCCCGCAAACACAAATTGCAGGAAGTATCACATTCACTTTCATGTGCTTGAGGGTTCATCCACTGACTGGCAATACTTCCTGGAATCGTTGGTTCTGCCCGATCCATCAGTTGTTGAAACTCATTCGGCTGGGCGAGAAACCGACAATAACCCGCCCCATTTTCCAACTGATCGCAAAGAAAAGCTTGACCTATAATCGCTCCATTCTGCTCTAATGAACGAAAACCTGCCTGTAACTCAAGTGCATCCACATCGAGAAGAGAAGCAGCCGCTACCCGCAGCCAAAACGCGAAAGAATACCAAGCAGCACGGCCTTCAACTGTAGTTGGATTGGCAAATATGCCATTAGGCCATTGCACAAGATTAACTAGCAGAATGTCGGTTTTTCGGGAAGACAATAATGCCACTCGGTAGGCATTACCAGACGTACCGACCTGGCTATTGGGGTCAGGAGATACAGCATAAGCTCCGGGTTTCTGCCGTCCAAAGACAGTTGCCTGCTGAAAGTCGAATCCCCCCTCGCCACCATTATCATTAACAGAAATGATATTGTCATTGAATGCAGATACAGAAGCATTAAGGACAGATACAGGCGTGCTATTATTTGCAGGCGTGTCATCATCATCCTTATCCTTCGGAGGGATACTCAAAGAAGGTCGTGTCGATCGCGGTTGCCATTCAAATTGGCCATCAAAGTCCTCTGGTTGCAAGTCTGTAAAAAATGCCTTGGGTTCTCTAGCATCTATGCAACGCATCGCATCCTTTACACCGCAAACTGGACAGGGAGTTGTTGGCGATCGCTGACCGCCCGGTAGTGGTTGATTTAAGATTATGTGCGGGTAAATTACCGCTTGGCAGTTACTACAAAGTCCGAGAGATTGGTTGCCATTTGGTAGTGCAGGGGCAAACCCTGAATCTGAAGCAATTGTGTTGCCTTGAGGATATAACTCAACTACACCACAGGCAGTGTGAACAGCTTTATCTTTGACAGTTTGCGACCCTGGGGCAAATTGGCTAATAGCTACATCAAGGTTGCGATCGACTATTCCCGTCTCTGGTGGCCATTGAGCGCCCGGTGAGGGCCAGCGCGTGTAAAGCAAACGTACCCGCGTTGGAAAACCAAACATCGGTAATAACCCCGCATTGGCCAAACGTTCGCTCAAC
>NZ_JANMZH010000027.1:0-1261 GCF_031383065.1 Microcoleus sp. OTE_8_concoct_300
GTCCCAAGAAGAGTTGAGATCGATCGCCGACGCAGGATTAGACACCAATCGTGCCATATCTAAAGCCAGTCGCCAATCCAATAACCCGTGATAAGCAAGGTTTTGATAGTCCCGCAAACACAAATTGCAGGAAGTATCACAATCACTTCCGTGCTCGTGAGGATTCGTCCATTTCCAGGCAATGCTGTTTGAAAGTGTTGGATCTGCCCGATCCATCAGTTGTTGAAACTCATTCGGTTTGGCTAGAAACCGACAATAACCCGCCCCATTCTCCAATTGATCGCAAAGAAAAGCTTGACCTACAATCGCTCCATTCTGCTCTAATGAACGAAAACCCGCCTGCAACTCCAGTGCATCCACATCGAGAAGAGAAGCAGCCGCTACCCGCAGCCAAAACGCGAAAGAATACCAAGCAGCACGACCTTCAACTGTAGTTGGATTGGCAAATATGCCATTAGGCCATTCCTGAATATTTACTAATAGGATATCTGTTTTACGTCGAGATAGTAGAGCTACCCGATAAACCGCTCCAGATGTACTAACCGAACTGTTTTGCTTAGATACAGCATAAGCTCCTGATTTATGTCGATTATCAATCTTAACTCTTTCGTAGAAGTCAAACCCTCCAGTGCCACCATTATCATTAACCGAAATGATATTGTCATTGAATGCAGATACAGAAGCATTAAGGACAGATGCAAGCGTGCCATTATTTGCAGGCGTGCCATCCTTCGGAGGGATACTCAAAGAAGGTCGTGTCGATCGCGGTTGCCACTCAAATTGCCCATCAAAGTCCTCTGGTTGCAAGTCTGTAAAAAATGCCTTGGGTTCCCTGGCATCAATGTAACGCATCGCATCATTTTCACCGCAAACCGGACATTGAGTTGTTGGCGATCGCTGACCGCCAGGGAGTGGTTGACTTAAGGTTGTGTACGGGTAGATTACCGCTTGACAGTTACTACAAAGTCCGAGAGATTCGTTGCCCTCAGTGAGTGGTGGGAATAAGCCTGGTTTGGCCGCAATTGTGTTGCCTTGAGGATACAATTCAACCACACCACAAGCAGTGTGAACCGCTTTATCTTTGACCGTCTCAGATCCTGGTGCAAATTGGCTGATAGCCACATCAAGGTTGCGATCGACTATTCCCGTCTCTGGTGGCCATTGAGCGCCCGGTGAGGGCCAGCGCGTGTAAAGCAAACGTACCCGCGTTGGAAAACCAAACATCGGTAATAACCCCGCATTGGCCAAACGTTCGCTCAAC
>NZ_JANMZH010000050.1:0-10975 GCF_031383065.1 Microcoleus sp. OTE_8_concoct_300
AAAAGATAATTAGCAATTGGTATGAAGTACAACGGAATATGTTCACGTTAGTTGTACGTGAGCATATTTTTGCCAACCTTAGCAGTGATATCATTATCTATAATTCATAGATGATGTTTTTTGTCAATGCGTAAGTCCTACATACTCTAATCAGCAGATGGAACTTTTGCTTCAAGCAATCCATTCCTAAAGTGGGGAGCATGACCGCCAAGCAAACCTCCTTCCCACCCTGACAATCTCTCAATAGAGTTGTAATAAGTCATGCCAGGAGAACGGCGAATCAAAAGATTCGCTTGAATTTCTTCTTCATATATATAATTAGCCCAAACATTACAATTCTTGCAAAAAGGAATCTGATCGTACTGACCTGTTTCGTGGTAATACCGTACTTTCTGAAACTCCTCACCCAGCCATACACTTTTTACACCCTCTTTAACCACATTCCCCAAATTTGTCTCTTTAAACCCATCAAGGCAGCACACTGAAACATCACCGTCGTGATGGATGGCCATAGTATGGTAAAGTGCCTTGCAAGCCACACGATTTTCTGGCATGGGTATACGCTGCCATCTTCCCCCCTCATATACTTGGTTAACTCGGACAACATCAACGTACTTCACCCAGTATGAAACAAACTCATCGTGTTCCTGTTGGTTTTCCTTCTCAAAGGCAAAAGAAACACCAATACGGGGATAAGTCGCATCTCCTCTAACGCGGAGCATCCTAAAAACAGCTTCTTGAATCTGTTCAAGTTTATCAACACCCCTAACTTTTTTCAGCGTTTCTTGGGTTGTAGCGTCAATGCTGATAAATAGGGAGTCTAGCTTGATATCAACAAAAAATTGAGCTATTTCCTCTGTCAATAACAACCCGTTAGTGTTCAGGGCAACAGCTATACCCCGCTCTTTCATATCAGTGATGTGTTGGCGAAAATCCCGTGCCAGTAACGGTTCACTCCAGAGAGTAGGCTGGACTAAAGGGTTAGCTACCATGACTTCATCGAGAATTTTGCGTGCATCCTCTAGAGACATATATCCCCGGATAGCTTTAATTGCCTCTATATCATCAGAACCATGAACAAGACACTTAGGGCATTTGAGATTACAGTATCCCTCCTGCAAATCCATTAAAATCTTTGAAGGCAAATCTGGCACTGGTAAGGGTGCAGTATATTCGGTTACATCAGAAGGAAAGTTTGTTGTATTAGGTGTTTCAAGTGTCATAGTTTAAACTCCTTATTGTTTTGATAGTTAACGGGAATGGCATTCAAATTGAAGATTATAGCGACAAGGATGATGTCGGCTATTTTTAATGGATAGCACCTCCCAGTATTGCATCTCGGCATCTGATGCAGGTATCTGAGCATCTAGTTATTTCTGGTAAAGATTGGATAAGTGACGTTGTATGTTCAATAAAGCTTTTTAATGGTGTTGTTAAAACCCTGCTAGAACCGATGTAAGTTTCGGAAAAAAGTTGCTGGCAGTAAGGCATGAGATTATTGAATCCTTTCCCGCATCCACCCGCTCCCACGCGCTTGATTTGACCACTTTTATCAGTTGCCCACCTAATGAAGGGACGGCGACCAGCACGCTCTTCTGCTATGTGAATAGCGGTACAAGAAGAAATCCCAACCCCTAGGAGTACAATTTGACCATCAAGCTCTGCTAACCTTTCAAGAGGTAAGTGTGTTGTTTCCCAAGGGTGGTGGTTAACTAATTGGTCTGCAAGCTGCCCATAGGCAATCCATGAATACCATGCGTGGTCACTGCGTTGTGACTGGGGAAGTTTTGCAAAAGTCTGGCTAATAATTCCCATCTTTGGTTCAACACCAGCATACTCTAAAATAAAAGGTTTCGCTGGTTTTGTCCAATTGTCATAAAATGAGTAGTCGCAACCATTTTGTTCTGGTCGATCGTGTGAGGGTGGTGGTGCGTTAGATTCCCAGCAAAATCCGGGGACTAAAATAGTCTCAAAACTATTAATCATTTCAGATACCACTGTTTCTGCGCCACCCTCCACATGACCAAAGCTACGCAGCGATGAATGTACTACAACCCGCTTCCCAACAATACCCAACCTTTCAAATCCAGCACGAATATCCCGACTGGTGATGGATTTCATTGTTCTGCCAGCTCCTTTTTGGGGTAAACGCACAGGGCAATTAGATAGTGCGCCATTGGCAGATAACCAGTATGCACCACTTCATCATTCATTCCAAACATAAAAACTTTGTGGAAGAAGCGGTTGCAAAAGGCACGCATATCCTCGCCACTTTTGCAATTTATGTGACCGACCTTAGAAGCGGCAGAAGCATACTGTTGAGATTCCAGAGACGGTGCTCCCAGTACCAGGACACCGTGTTCTGACAGACTAGCCACTACATTTGTCATAAATCTATCTTCTTGTGCAGGCTCAATGTGTTCTATCACATCCATTGAGAAAGCGCCATCAAAGTTCTCGGGAATGGGAGCGTCAATAATATCATGACCTCTAAACTCGATATTGCTAACTATCCCCGTTAACCGACTCAAACAGCTTTCTATATGAGGCTTGTAAAAGTCGGTCGCTACTACATGATTGACTTCCTGACTCACAACTATTGACCCTAACCCCTCCTGACAACCAATTTCTAAAACATTGTTGTAGCCATGCAGCATTTTTGCCACAAATTTATGCCTAGCTATCATAAAACCGATGCGCCTCGGATCTGAAAGTAAGTGGCGGGTGTTGTAGGGACCTAATTGGAAGCCTTCGCCAAATTTTTCAAACTCCGATGATGCCTCCTGGTGCAAATAAACATTTTTGGCTGTTGTAGAAGATGCTGTCCCAAAAAAATTTTCTTCCATTTTGATTGTCCTAGTTAATAGAGTACGCTTGTTCTACTTTTATGATAGCAGCACTTATATCCTCTGCTTCTTTGATACCATAGTTTTCATTGAAGAGGATATTAAAAGAACTGTCCCGACACTCGATCGCGTTGGTAGCTCTAAACCTATCTGCTAAATAAGGCTGCACCCAAAACCATTCATTGACAACATACATATAATGAGGGTTAATATCGATTCCTTCGCTCTCAATAGCTCGGGCAAATTCCTGTTTGGAACAAGATATCTTAGTGGAATCGACAAATATGGGATGAAAAAACGGAGAGTCATCATTTGAGATAGGTGATAGTTGACATACTTTTGAGTTCCGTTCGATTTGCTCGTGAAGAATTTGTAAAAAGTTAATTCTTTTCCTAATTGTATCTTCTAATTTTTCTAAGGATTTCATCCCGAGCGCACAGGAAATTTCATCAATGTTAAAATTTAAAGCGGGAAACAGAAATTTCGTGCAGTCTTTAGCATCAAAGTCAGCAGTCCAGAAAGCTTTTCCTCTGTCTGCATAGGCTGTAGCTCGATGGTAAAGCTCTTGAGAACGTGTAAAAATCATGCCTCCACAACCACCTGAAGCTAGGGCTTTTCTATACATAGTTGAAGAAGCTGCAATATCTCCAAAGACACCAACTTTTTGACCGTTTAATTTCGCGCCGTGAGCTTGTGAGCAGTCTTCAACAACATATATTCCTCTCTGTCTGGCTACTTGACTAATTAAGTCAACTGGAGCTGCTTTGCCAGCAGCGTGTACCACTAATACAGCCTTTGTTTTATCGGTGATACGCTCCTCAAACTGCTCAACCCCCATATTGTAAGAATTAGGGCTAGAGTCAGCGATTACAGGTACTAGCTGGTTGAGGATAATCGCACTAAGAGTTCCCGGATCAGTAATGGGTGAAACAATAACATGGCTGTGAGGTGGTAACTGCAATGTAGCTAGAGCTACAAATAAAGCTGCTGTTCCTGTACTCACAGCATCAGCATATCCATCTACTCCCTGATATTGAACAAAAGCTTCTGTATAGAGTCGTTCGTATGTATCTTGATAACCAAAATCTACTTTTCTACTTTTGTAGTGGGCAAACAGCTCTTGTATCGCTTGAAGTTCTGTGTCTCCACAAGCCATACGCGGTGGCATTGGCTGCGAACGAACTTTAGATCCACCAAAGATTGCTAAGTCTGACTTGGGAATTTTATAGTTTTGAGATAGCTCTTGTACCTTAATTTCCAAATTTTTTGTCATCTCAAATTTTCCTCTTGAAGTTAACTTGGATAATCAGATAGCCAAGATTAGGTTGACAATTAACTATTGAGAATATTAGCCTTTATCTTGCTGGAGTCTGAAGAAACTTTCCTTAATGTCTTGTAGTCGTCGGAAGCTGGCAGAAGCCAAGCGTACTTGCGTAAGAAATTTCTTCCTATCCGGCTACAGCCATAAGCATTGAAAGCTTCGGCTAGTCTATTAAAATTTCCCTGTAAACGTTCATCGTCGGGTGTGTACTTAATGGTTCCATCAATTCGTTCTAGCATTTCCACCACTAAGTCGTTAATCTCATCGGGCGTGTTGTCCACTACTTTAACACCAGATGCAGCTAAACCTTCGTTACTGAAAGCATGACCTAAAGGAGGAGCCATTGATTGAGCAAAATCTAAATATCGCTCCTCATGTATAGACCAGTACAGCTTAGAAATGTAAATATCTTGCTGAGAATACATTCTTACACCCATTGGCACATTATTTGTCATGGCAATGGGTACGCCAAAACAAGAAGGCACATAGGTTAACCCTGAATCTGTCCCTATTATAAAACGAGATGAAGCACATAAGAAAACATCCATCCAATCGCTTCTTGCATCGCTATGAGCATAGTCAATAACTTTATTCAGTTGGGGTAAGGGTTTCATTGTTGGGTTGCCCATGCGTATAACCCATCCGCCATGCTCTACAATTGTTTTGACGGCTAACAAGTATGTATCAACATTTGAATTGCGTAAATATGCAGCAGAATCTTGCCAATAGCCTGGTTCCCTAACATGAAGACACACAAACCAGGCATCTGTGGGCACTCCTAATTGCCCTAAACAACTCCAGCCGCGTTCACGATCTGGATCGGACAGTGTAAGAAGTGGTGAACGTCCTTCGGCTTCCCATTGTTTTTGACTTAACGTTCTTGCCTCATGTATCCCCATAACTTCTCCTTGAGACAGACTCCAAACATTGAAATGTTCTTGCAGGTTTTTAGTTATAGGAGATAAACGTTCTATCAATAGGGGATCGGAGATTGCATAGATATGATAGCGCTGCCAGTAGTTCAATAAACATGAGTTAGCTATCACTTCGTGAGGTGCTAATATTATATTTAGGTGTAAAGGTCGCCAGCCCAAAATACCCATTTTTACATAGTAATCTAGGCAAGCTAGGTGTCCAATTCTAGAAACCCAGTGAGGGGTAAGGAAAGTAATATTTAATTTTTGATAGCCCTCGTTATCAGCACGCTTGTGCTGAACTTCATACACCAGTTGGTATAGCTTGATTGCAGCATCCATTTTCCCCCGATCGAATGTCACTCTGTCTCCGACATCAAATAATGCTTGTTGGATGTCGGCGCAAAGCTCCAGCCCATTCCTCCAATCTGAAACTGACTCATCAAACTTGTCTAGCAATGTCAGTGCCGCTGCCCGGCCTAAATATGCTTCAGTATAATTGGGATTGATGCCGATCGCCTGTTTATAACTTTCAAGTGCTTCCTCAAATTTACCCTGTTGCCTTAGTGCATTTCCTTGATGGTAGTGTGCCTCTGCTAAGTTCGGGTAATCTGATAAATTTAGTTCCACAGCAGCAGTCACTTGTTTATAGCTTTCAATTGCTGCCTCTAATTTCCCCGCCTGCGCTAATAGCCTGCCCTGGTAGTTTATGGCTTCTCTCAAGTTGTACTCAGACTTATGATTGTTGGGGTTAAGCTCAATCGAACGGCGGTACGCGGCGATCGCTTCTTGCAGGCAGAAAGATACTATTGAAAATTTTAACAAAGACTTAAATTCAGGTGCTTGCCGGAATCCCTCAACTAACTCCTTGCGGGAGATCCCATTGCAAAGATGCTGAATGTAGTGATTTTTCCCTTCATCATCAGCGTTTCGTTTTAGATAGGCGCGATACAACTCTTCTACAAAAGCCTCTTCGTTAAGTTGGTCAGTTGCTTGTAGAAAATCTTCATCTTTGATGTAGTAGGGTTCCGTTGCTCGAATTGTGATAATTGGCAGCGATATAGATTCGTGGGATTGCCGAATTTTATAAACAATTTCCTGGCGAGTCAAATTGTTGCGAATATCCTCTATAAAGTGTTTTTTTCCTGCCTCATCTGGCTGGCGTTTCAAATAAACACAATAAAGTTTTTCTATAAAATCTTCGTTGTTGAGATGGCTAGTTACTTGTATAAACTCGGGATCGTTTAGATTGTCTAACTCTATTAAATATCCTTCGCTATGAGCTAGTTTAGGTAATACTTCTCCTAATCTTTGGTATAATTCTAAAGAGTCTGGTGTGATCTGTAATGCTAGCTCATAAAAAGTTTGCCCCAAGCTGTTGTAAAAATTATAAACATTAGGGCAAATCTCAACAGCGCGGCGGTAGGCAATAATTGCATCGTCTAGCTGACCAAGTTTAACCAAAACGTCCCCTAGATTATGGTGAGAGAAAGCCGAGTTTGGATTCTGGTCAATAGCTTGGTTATAAGCCTTGATTGCCTCATCCGTGCGACCTAGGAGCTCTAAAGTTTCCCCCAAGTTGTGGTAGGGCCAATAAAATTTGGGATTTTGCTCAATAACGCTGTGATAACAGGCTATCGCTTCCTCTAATTTACCTTCCTGTTTAAGTTTATTAGCCGTCTGAAAGTAACTGATTGTCATTTGTTTATGGTATCAATATAGCGACAATAACACGGTTTTCTACTTCACGGGGCAACTATTTTTATTTATTCCACGTCGGACGACCCATTTAAAAACTTATTTACTTTTTCAGGAAGCATACTACAAGCTTTGTCAGCTTGTTCGGAAGTAAATACTTTTTTCCACTCATCAATTTCTCCTTTTCTATAGTGACTTTTTTCTTGGAATTTGGGCTGTTCGGGAAAATCAAAACTTGATTCGCTGAATCCATAAAATTTCAAAATTCTAGTAAAATATTTCTCGGGAGCTTCTACTAAGTGTTCATACCTAGTAAACAAGATGGGGGGATAAAAATTGGGATCTTCATCTGCCTCTAACCAACCTTGTATAAACTGAATAGCTTTTGGGAAAAAGCCTTGATCTATTTGCCAAGTTATTTGTTCAGATAAAGACCATAGAAAATATTTTTGAGGAAGATGCACAGACAACAACAATTGTTCCTTCCCTGCCTGACGGTGTATTAAGTTTAAATTGTGTATGTGAGATAGGGTAGCTTGCCTGGGATCTCGAACATTAACTATTAGCTTGTCTACATACTGAGTAATGGCAAGACGATTGAAATCATTACTATAGGCATGAGAAACAACAATAATATCTTTTGATGAGTGGAGCCCATTATGTACTGACGGCATAATTAAAACATCGTCGAAAGATATGTTGTTACTACCTGGTAAGGGCGCTTGGTTTATGCCTAATCCCTTCTGAAGAGAAATGGCAAGATACTGACCACCTGATTTTGGCAATGTAATTAAGAATAGCCTCCCTGTCCTTCCATTTCGACGGACTTCTTCCAAGTAAATTTGGTTGGCTCGGTAATAGCTGTTAAGTGCTTCATTTCGTCTTTCTAGTAACAAAAGTATGTTACCCATCTCAATATTAAAATTTACATTGGTAGGTTCTGTTTTAACCAGTTTTTGCCAAAAGGTAATCACCTTATTCAAGTGACCTTGACGCTGCCAGGTTTTACTTAAATGACGATATACATTTAAATCAGTTGTTTGTTTTGCTAATCTTACGTAAGTTTTTTTTAAGTCGGATTTGATCAACTCAATCTTAGTTTTGCTTGTTGGTTCAGAATAATCTCCACTGGTTTGAACGTAGATATACCGATCATCTATGTCATTATCATTGCCAAAATCGCCATCAAAATCAGGATTAAGAACGATTGCCTGGTTATATGCAACTACAGCCTGCTCATACTGATTTTGTTTATCTAAAACTTTACCTAATTTCCACCAAATCTCCCAATTTTCTAGTTGAAGCTCTAGTAAACAGTAGTAGGCAGGCAAAAAGTCCGGGTTGAGTTTAACTACGGACTGGTAAGCTTCAGTCGCTTCTTCTATTAGGCCTTGCTCAGCGTATACATTACAGGCTAATTGCCACCATAATTCATAGTTTTCTGGCTGAAGTTTGATGGCATTTTGATAAGCTTGCACCCAATAGGAATTGAGTTTAATTACTTGCTGATAAGCTGCTAATGCTTCTGGAACCTGACCAAGTTCTTCTAAGATCCCACCTAACTGCCACCAGAGTTCCCAATCTTGAAATTGAGACTCATCTGGATTTTTTTCAATAAATTCTTTATAGCGAGAGATCACTTCTTCCAATCGAGAGTCAACTGATTCTTCTAAGGTGAGAGCAGAATTTTTACTAATCCACTCTATTAGTTGTTCTTTCTTATATAATTTCATTTTGGTAATAATCCTCTATTCTTGTTGCTCTTGTATCCAGGACTGTAACATTCTATCAAAATTATGAATTATTAGGAATATTGTAAGAGTGAACAATAATTCTATAACCACCAGTACTGTAGATACCCCAGTCGCTAAAATTGACTGAATACTTTTCCTGTATTTCCTGCCAAGCTCTCCTTTCACCAAATTTGGGAGAGGCTCGGTTACAATTCCAATCATCAAAAAAGATGACTGTCCCTTCTTGTACAAACTCCCGCGCAAAACAAGTATCTAAAACCTCGATAGCAGACTGATACAAATCACTATCTATGTGGATCATACTAAACTTTGTTTTGGTTGGGATCTGAGGAAGAGTATCCTGAAACCAACCTTCATAAATCCTAATTCTTGATTCGGGAAGATATTGCTTACATATTTCTAAAACTTGCTCTTTGGTACTACCTTTACAAGTTCCCGGTCCCCAAACTCCTGTCTTTACATGAGGGGACTCTTGATCGGCCTGAGCTTCTGAATAGGGTAAACCTTGAAAACTATCAAAAAGATGTAGTTTCATTTGAGACAATTTGAGAGTTATATAAGGATTACTATCAGTTCTAGACAAAGCAAATGCCAAGAATTTAGCTGTATTCCCCCACATGGTACCAAATTCAGCTATATCTCCCTCAACATCCGTGCCAGCTATATACTCAACCCCTAAAGCTAAAGCTTTGTATCTCTCAATCTGAGACAGGTTGTTTAAGTTGAACCAACTTTCCCAAATTTCAGGTTTAATTTGTCGTATTTTTTGAGAAGCTTCTACAAATTCGGGATTTAATCGGATTACCTGGCGATACGCTGTTACCGCTTCTTCCTGCTGATTTTGTTGAGCATAGAGGTTACCTAATTGCCACCAGATTTCCCAGTTATCCGGTTGCAATTCTACAAGACTTTGGTAGGCTTGTAGGTCGGGTGGATTGAGTTTAACCGCTTTCTCGTAGGCAGCTATGGCTTCGCCTATCTGATTTTGTTTGGCTAAAACATTCCCTAATTGCCACCAAATTTCCCAGCTATCTGGTTCCAGCTCTGCAAGGCTTTGATAAGCTGCCACTGAGTCGGGGTTTAATTGGATGACTCGCCGGTAAGCTGCAATTGCTTTTTGCCTCTCCCTTTGCTGAGCGTACACTTTGCACAACTGCCACCAAAGTTCCGAGTTATCAGATTGTATTGACAGCAGGCTTTCGTAAGCTGACGCAAATTCTGGATTTATTTCGATGGCTCGCCCGTAGGCGACTATTGCTTCTTCTTGACGATTTTCTTTGACTAAAACTTTACCCAGTTTCCACCAGATTTCCCAGTTTTTTGGTTGATATTCTAATATATTTTTGTAAAATTCTAACAGATTTGGGTACGCTTGAACCGTGTCAGGATTGAGTTTAATGGCTTGCTCGCAGGCTGCTGCGGCCTCTGCGTGCTGATTTTGTTTGGCTAAAACATTCCCTAACTGCCACCAAATTTCCCAGCTCTCTGGCTGAATTTCTAAGATATTTTGATATACTTTTAGTGCCGCGTCAGGATTGAGTTGAATCACGCGATCGTAAGCTGTAACAGCTTCGCCTCTCTGATTGTGTTTGGCTAAAAGATTCCCTAACTGCCACCAAATTTCCCAGCTATCTGGTTCCAGCTCTGCAAGGCTTTGATAAGCTGCAACTGAGTCGGGGTTTAATTCGATGACTCGCCGGTAGGCTGCAATTGCTTTTTGCCTCTCCCTTTGCTGAGCGTACACTCTGCACAACTGCCACCAAAGTTCCGAGTTATCAGATTGTATTGACAGCAGGCTTTCGTAGGCTGACGCAAATTCTGGATTTATTTCGATGGCTCGCCCGTAGGCGACTATTGCTTCTTTTTGACGGCTTTCTTTGACTAAAACTTTACCCAGTTTCCACCACACTTCCCAGTTTTTCGGTTGGATTTCTAGCAAATTTTGATAAGCTTCCACCGACTCTGGATTTAACTCGATCGCCCGCTGATACATCCCGATCGCCCGATCCAAATCTACCTGGCTTCTCTGCCGCAACGCCTCTGCCAAACTTGATTGAATCTCCAGCTCATCAGGACTCAGCTCGATCGCCCTTTGATAACAAACAATCGCCTCATCCAACCGCCCCAATTTAGTTAAAGCTTCCCCTTGATTGTAATAAATCCAAGCCGACGAATCAGGGTTCAGCTCGCTCGCCCGACTGTAAGCATTGACTGCTTCTTCCCACCGGGAAACCTTAAGCAAAACATCTCCCAAATTTGGGTAAGACCAATAAAAATTGGGGTTTTCCTCAATAGCAGAGCGATAAGAAGCGATCGCCTCTTCCAATCTCCCTTCCTGCTTTAGTTTGTTTGCCGCGTCAAAATAGCTTACAGTCATTGCTTGTCTCCCGCTTTCCTCAAACGTTGTTAATCATACTGTGATTTGATACTAAGGTTTATGAA
>NZ_JANMZH010000114.1:0-6784 GCF_031383065.1 Microcoleus sp. OTE_8_concoct_300
TATGAAGCCACTATACGATCGACTACCGGAAATTTACCGAGTCAAAGATGAGGAACAAACCCCACCCGGTCAACTTAAAAACTATTTGGCGATCGCAGATTTTATCTTTGATGCCATTCACGAAAATATCGAGTCTCTCTACGACGATTTATTTATCGAAACCTGCGAAGATTGGGTCATTCCTTATATCGGCGACTTATTAGGAACAAGCCCTCTGAAAGGCGACCCTTGGACGCTACGTGCCGATGTTGCCGATACCATTGCATTGCGCCGCCGCAAGGGAACTTTGGCAAGCATTGAACGCCTAACTTATAACTTGACTCAATGGGGAATTCATGCTGTCGAATTGCGCGAAAATTTGGTTTGGAATCAGCATTTAAATCACCAACGACCTGATATTGGAGGCAACCCGCCTTATGCCTCGGCGACGCGATTTACCCCCATCCGAGGCGGAACTGTGACTTTGCGAGATCCGGCGATGCTGAGTTTACTAAATACTCCCTTCGATCCATTTGCCCATATTCCCGACTTGAAACCACCAACCTTCGGAAATATCCGGTATAACTTGCCTAATTTGGCGATTTTTCTGTGGCGACTCAAAGATTATCGAGTCCGGTTTACGAAGCCAATTATGAAAATCCAAGCAACAAATACGGTAGTACCTGAAGAAGCAACCCACGTTGTTCGACTCTACGTTCATCCCCTCGGCGAACCCGTTCGAGTGTTTAATACTTATCAATTCGATCCAGACAAAGATCCACCAATTATTACTCAACTCGACGAAACACCAGGGGCGATCGCAACAGCGAGATTAACAACAAATTCAGAAGCAGGAAGACCGGAAAAATACGTGGCGATCCATACTTATAGTCCAGCCAATACTAACATTAACTCTCTCGATATTTCCGAGGTCGGTTTGCAACTCCTTTTACCAAAACCGGACTTTTTACCAGAACCGGACTGTGCTGGAACTAAATTATTGTGTTGGAAAATTCGCGGTGAAAATCTGTGCGCTTGGGAAACAGGGATACAACCGCCACTGAAAGATCGAGAAATCGCGATCGATCCGATTATTGGCAGAATTGCGATCGGCCTTGGCAAATTGGAAGAAGCAACTGCACTTGAAAAGCACCTGTTACTAACTTATACCTACGGCGCAGTAGGATCTGTAGGCGCACATCCGCGATCGCGTATTTTACCAAAAAAATGGGATAACGAAACAGTTGTGGTTAAGCCAGTAAATCTTTTTGAGGGTCATACTTTAAATGAAGCGTTGAACGACATTCAAGATGCAACATCTCCCGTTGTTATTGAAATTCAAGATAGTCGCGTTCATGTTTTGGATTTAAGTGCGATCGCCGGAAACATTAACGAAGACGGTGGATCCAACTTGCAACTCAATCGTTCCCTAATTATCCAAGCAGCCGATGGACAAAGACCGATTATAAAACTAACACGGCCCCTGCGCGTTCGTCCTAAAAATGTTGCAGAAGCCGCAAGCTTAACCCTACGGCTAGAAGGACTATATTTGACGCGAGATGATTTGTTTCCAGTCAATGCGCCACTCATTGCTAGAACAGCAATTAACCGTCTAGAAATTGTTGATTGTACCCTCGATCCAGGCGGTCAAAAACTCCTAGACGGGACAGTAGAAGGGAAGCGAAAACCAATGCGTCATTCCCTAGAATTGCGTCAACCTTATGGGTTTAGTGAAGATGATGAAAAGATATTCAACCAAACTCCTGAGATTATTTTAGAACGATCGATAGCAGGTTCTTTGCTCCTCGATCGGGGCTATCGTCTCTTTCTTTCTCATTCCATTATCGATGCTGGGAAAGGCGTAGGTGACGACCCAGAAACCAGCTTTGCCGTTGCTAATGCCACTGATTCTGTGAATGATTGGGGGCCGCCAACTCAAGTTAATGGCATTACCATTTTTGGACGAATGCGAGTCGAAATAATCAGCGGCAGAGGCGGAATTTGGGTTCATGCGCTGGAAGTATTAAATAACCAAACTGGCTGCATTCGCTATAGCTATTTTTCTGGAAAAGGAGACCGTTTACCTCAAAACTTAGGCTGCGTCACAGGAACCGAAGCAAAATTGCAATTTGTTATCGAAATCTTCGGCGAACCAGCCTATGGACAACTTGCTCGGGTATCCGATTTTCGCATTCGAGAAAGAGGACCTAATGAGGATGAAATGGGAGCATTTGGATTTTTGTTAGAGGCTCATAAATGGCGTAATTTACAAATTCGCTTTCGAGAATTTATGCCAGTCGGAATTAGACCTCTATTAATTCCAGTTAGCTAAATCACCCATTATCAACACCGGAGAGAAACAATGAAAGGGGATAGAGAAACAATGAAAGGCGATTTTTCAAGAGGGGACGCAATTAACGAACCCAACCTTAATGGTGTTTTGCACCAACAGGGACGAGTTTTTCTCGATCGGGATTGGAACGATCAGACCCAAATAGCACTAGACTGGCAAGATGGTGCTGCGAAACAAATTATTGGATCGAATGTTGCGGCAATTTCGACTCAAGAACCAAACGCATTTAAGGTTATTCATGCAAACGCAAAAACAGGAAAAGTACAGCTAGAAATTCACCCAGGTCAAGGATGGGCAGATGGTTTAGCAGTTACTTTGCCGGGAGAATCAAATGTTACGCATACGGCAACTTATCTCGAACCACCAATTCAAGACCCATCCGGCAAAGTTTCAGACATCAAAAATGGTATTCGGGATGCTGTAATTCTGGAAGTTTGGCGAGAAGCACTCAACGGTTTCCAAATGCCAGAAATTTTAATCGAACCTGCATTAGGAGGCCCCGATACCACGGAACGAGTTCTCACATCTATGCGCTTTCGATTGTTTAGATTAGCTGCCGGTCAGGACTGCCACAATATCATCGACAAGTTGCAAGATGACGTTAGTAAGAAAGGCAAACTCACGGTTTCTCTGCAAGATACAGCCGAAACAGGTGGCGATTGTCCGGTGGTGGAAGGTGGCGGCTACACGGGATTTGAACACCAACTTTATCGCATCGAAATTGCCCAGGTTAATGAAGGTACTGCCTGGTTCAAATGGTCGCAATTTAATGGTGGTTTGGTGGGACGAGGAAAATACGAAGTAAGTGGCGATAAAAAAAGAATCACCCTGACGGCAAATGACCAGGCAATTAAAATGTCGGGGTTGACCGGTTTTTACTTGGAAGTCATTAATTTGGATGAAGAACAGGGTTTCTGGCGCGTGACTTATGGTGCGGAAGTCACATTAAATGGTGACAATTTAGAAGTGGCTAATGAGCGCTATGCTGAGCCAATTTTACCTTCTGGAAAAGTATTTTTTCGTCTTTGGAATGGGATAAGTGCGATCGCACTTTTCCCCAAAGCAACAGAACCCTCAGAACCTCAAGAACTCCGGGACGGCATCCGTCTAGAATTCGACAACCCAGATACAACTTATTATCGACCTGGAGACTATTGGACCTTCAAAGTACGTGCAGGGGAAATTAGCAACCCTCCAATTTTGCTAGATGATCAACACCCCGAAGGCATTAATTATCATCGCGTTCCTCTGGCAGAGTTGAACTGGAATGCAGGTTTAGATATCTCTTTCGACGACGAACAAATTGAGGATTGCCGCGATATTTTCCGTCCGCTAACCCAGCAACAAGGGTGTTGCACGTTTTCAGTTGGCGATGGTAAAACGAGTCACGGAGATTTTGATTCTATCGAAGAAGCATTAAGACATCTTCCCAAATTGGGCGGAAAAATTTGTTTGTTACCCGGACTCCATGAAGCTAACGTTCTCATTAAAGAAAAGCGCAATATCAAAATCGAAGGTTGCGGTAAACACACTCGCGTGATTCCTCGAAAAAAAAATCGCACTTCCTCGATTTTCCACATTATAGATTCAGAATGTATTGCCCTACTCGACATAGATTTAGTCACCCTAGGAGGAACTGCAATTGTTCTCGAAGCAACTGAAGTTGGGAATCTCAGAGAAATCGAAATCGGACACAACCGGATGATTGCCTACAAAGAAGCAATCCATGTCAAGCGAGGACTCGGTATCCACATTCACCACAACAAAATTAGGATGTTGGATAAAGAAGGGGCTGGCGTTGCGATGTACTTAATGGCAGAAGATAGCCTCGTAGAACGCAACGATATCGGGGTAATTCCTGCTGAAAATACTCCGCCTCCCCAAAAACCTGATGGTGGAGAAACTCCCAATCCTACTGATCCATGCGCGGATTTAGAGATTCTTTATATCAGCATTCCTGCCTTTCTTGCCTATATCAATTTGATTTGGACTGTCGTCCTTTTGTTCATTCCCACAAATCCCTTCAAAGCATTAGGTGGTATTCAAATTGCTGGCGGTTCCGAACGTGTAAAAGTTTGGGAAAACACAATTAATGGCGGTGCGGGAAATGGCATTGCCTTGGGAACTTCACTGGCGGTCTTTCTAGAAGAACTGGAAGAAAGCCCGGAAGAAGAGGAACAGTCGATCGAACACAGTGGCGGTAAGCTGTGGGGTCGCGTTGTATCTGGAGAAACGAGACTCCCGAATATTACTGTTCTCTTTGAAAGTCAAGATCAAGATGGTACAACGTTCTCAACCATAACTGACAATAACGGTGACTGCGTTACTGAAAAAATTGCATCGGGAAAATATACAGTTTCAATTATCACTCCAGGCTACAAAATCGACCGCATTTCCTTCCAGGAGAATGGTCGCGAATTCGGTTTCCACCAGATTGAGGTCGTTCCAGAAGAAATCGATCTGGGCGATTTGCTCGCTTTTATCTATGAAATCGAAATCCATCGCAATGAAATTTCCCACATGGGATTATCAGGAATTGGCATACCTCGCGTCGAGTTGCCTGATTCCTTACCTAAAAATGTGGCTCGTCATCTGATAAAATTTACCCGATTTCTTGCTGTTTTTGGCAATCCAATTATCGGTTTGGAAATTCACGAAAACCACATCTTTACCTGTTTCCAAAATAGGATCGAGGGAGTCTTACGAACTGAAATTCAAGTCAGAGGATTCGGGGGGATTTCTCTCGGTATCTGTGCCAATCTCGCGATCGCTCGCAATCGCATTGAAAGCAACGGAACCAGCCATATCAACCCCGTATGTGGCATCTTTGTCACCTACGGAGAACAGATGGATATTAACCACAACTGGATTGCGGAGAATGGTCCCTTAACGAATGCCACAGGTAGTTTAATTCCTGGCAAACGAGGTGGTATCGTGTTGGCAGCCTCATCATTCCCACTCCTCAGTTTCCTCTCGACAGCATTGAGTGCCACCAAATCTATTGTGGGTGTCGCGAACACAAGCGCACTGATGGGACGACTGGCCGCACGAGTGCATGACAATATTGTGAACCAACCTGCGGGTCAGGCATTAACTATTTTGGCGATCGGATCTGTTTCAATTGTCAACAACCATTTCAATAGTGAACTATCTGGAACTGAGTTTTTCGACCTTCTTGCTGGAGGAGTTATGATCGTTAATTTGGGCGGATTAAATCGGCTGGGTACGCCGGGAATTGGCGGCGCGATCCCATCAGTTGGTGCAATTTCTGGAGCAAAAACAAACTACACTTCTTTTTCCCGAAATCCCAGCGCTGACTTACTATTTCCCAATGGCAATACCCTATTCAACAACAATCAAACTCGCGTAGGCATCCAAAACACTAGCCTGACAAGCCAATGGATTTTCTCAGTAGATGACATTGGGTTTGATGGGAACCAATCCGACGACTTAGGAGGACGGCGTTTATCTGAGCGGGTAATTATTTTTGCTGTGAATACCGTGCTTTGGGCAACAAGTTTGCGGGCGAGTGACAGTCGCTTGAAGGAAATTATCGACGTAGACAAACCCACTGTTGTGAGATTTTCACTGATTACTTTGAGTACACTAATGAATAACACGACAAACAATCAGGGCGACCATTGCATTTTTGCGTTCAATGCCTTTGCAGTTGCGAGTCCTGCCAGTGTCTTTGAGGGAAATCAGGTTTTGGATGCAACATTTTGTCGTCCAGTTATTCCACAGTAGGAGGATTAATTATATTACCTGTTCTCTATTGCCCATTACCTATTACCCATTACCATTACTGATATGAATGATATCAACGATAATTTTCCCCGTGAAGTCCGGAACAGAATTACCGAAGCATTCAGCGATGCAGGTTCCGCTAACATCGATGCTTTGCAGCAAGTCCAAGACGTGCAAGTTGTCATGGGTTCCCTGCTGCAACACGAAGCTAAGCGATTGGAGAAAAAGTTGGGCAGAGAAAACCTGCGAGTGCAACAGATTCAATCCACCATTAAACGCAATCAAGCTATTTCCAGAAATTTAGAAGTCGAACTGGAAATTGCTAAAATTCGCGTTCCTGAAGTTGACCAGAAAGACTCCCTGATTCACGGCCGCGTTGTGGATGAAAATCGACGGGGTTGGTCGGGTTTGGTGGTGTTTCTCGCTGATGTTCAAGGAAAAATTATCCTGACCCTCGGTAAGGCAGAAACCCAAGATTCGGGTTACTATAGCAATCCTAAATCAGTTGCAAACTAATCTGGCTTCACTAATCATGATTAAGTTGGTATTAATTCAGGGTTTTCAACAAAAAAGTCATACATATATAATTTGTAAAAATCAAAAATCTGACAATGAGTTACCAGCATAAATAATTTTTTAATAAGTGGGAAAGATTTACATAAATACCAATGTTCTCTCAAAAATCTTTTGCCTTGAAGCCAAATA
>NZ_JANMZH010000148.1:0-1771 GCF_031383065.1 Microcoleus sp. OTE_8_concoct_300
ATACACCGGAAAATCGTAAATTTGTCAAGGCTTATAAAGCTAGATATGGGGAAAATCGAGTCACGGATGACCCGATCGAAGCTGCTTATTTGGGCGTTTACCTATGGAAGCAAGCAGTAGAAAAAGCTGGTTCGACAGATGTGGTTAAAGTCAGGGCGGCTGCTAAAAATATTGAGTTTGCAGCGCCCTCGGGCAAGGTAAAAATAGATGCCCAAACGCAGCATACCTGGAAAACAGTGCGGATTGGTAAGGTGAGGTTGGACGGTCAAATTGAGGAGATTTGGAATTCAGGCGCACTGGTTCGGCCAGATCCTTTTCTCAAAAGCTATCCTTGGGCGGCGGCACTTGCTCCGAGGCAGATTTCTTTGGGAAGTCGGGCTTCTTTAATCGGGCTGTTTGTCATCTTGGTACTGATAACTTGGATGGCGGTGGGAGTCGGGTGGATGGGTTCTGTGGAGATTAAGAACTATTTGCTGGTAATAAAAACTGCCTCAGCTCCGGCGGGGGTTTCTGAGGCAGCAATGGCGGTGCTGGTGCAGCAAACTCTGGCAGTGGTAAGCCGCACTCAGCACTGGCTGCTGGGGGCTTTGGTGTTGAGTGCGATCGCGGGGATAGTCGGTTTTGTGTCGGTGTCGGCAATTATTCGGAATCTCGGCTTGCTGCGGGAAACTGCTCAACTGATGGCGAGCGGTGATTTGACGGCTCGATCGCCTATTGTTTCTAATGACGCGATCGGGGTGCTATCTTCTACTCTCAATACCATGGCTCAGCAAATTAGCAGTTTGCTCAGCGGTTTGGAAGTGCGGCAGCGACAGCTAGAGGAACGATCGGCCGAATTGGAAGTCGCCAAGAATGCTGCCGAAGCTGCCAACCGGGCGAAAAGCTCATTTTTGGCAAATATGACTCACGAGTTGCGGACGCCCTTGAATGCGATTATCGGCTACAGCGAGCTGCTGCAAGAAGAGGCTCTGGAACTCGGCGAAGAAGAGTTTGTTATGGATTTGGCAAGCATTAATATCGCAGGCAAGCAGTTGCTCAACATTATTAGTGACATCCTGGATATTTCTAAAATTGAAGCAGGAAAGATGACTCTTTTCTTGGAGAATTTTGAGGTGTTGAATTTGATCGAGCAGGTTGTCACTACTGTTCAACCCATGATAGGGAAAAATGGCAACACTTTGAGCGTCAATTGCGATCGCAATATTGGCACGATATACGCTGATTTGTCGAAGTTGCGCCAAGCGCTATTGAATTTGGTGAGCAATGCTGCTAAGTTTACCGATCGAGGCAAAATTACGATTAATGTTTGGAAGGAACAAGGGGAAGTTTTGCCGATCGACAATTCCGAAGAACTCTCGGCAGCTCGTTCTCGGTGTCAAATGCCTTCGATCGTGTTTCAAGTCACCGATACTGGCATCGGCATGACTCAGGAGCAGGTGTCGAGGCTGTTCGGAGCTTTCGCCCAAGCGGACGATTCTACTACCCGCAGATACGGCGGCACCGGTTTGGGGTTGACAATTAGCCGGAAGTTTTGCCAGATGATGGGCGGGGACATTACGCTTGAGAGCAAGTTTGATTGCGGTTCTACTTTTACGATCAGGTTGCCGGTGGTGGTAGAAAGCCAGAAAGAAGAACAAGAAGTGCGATCGCAACCGCTGGATCTGCCCGATGCTGCTACTGTCCTAGTCATTGACGACGATCCAAACGCGCGGGATTTGATGACCCGCTGCTTGTCGAAACAGGGATTTCGGGTGCATTCCTCGGCTAGCGG
>NZ_JANMZH010000210.1:0-5988 GCF_031383065.1 Microcoleus sp. OTE_8_concoct_300
CGCCTGCTCAACGATCATCTCTACCAGTTTCTCTGTCGCCAACTGTTTTAAGGTTTCACTGTTGAGTTTGGGTGGCAGGTGTTTTTTCATAATTGCTATATTCTACTTTCCCGTATCACAGTTGTCAATACCCACCACCTGGATCCTTACGTTTCTCCAATAGAATTCCTTGATAACCTGAGTGAATATCTAGAGATTGCTATGGCTCCTAAAGATATGTACAATAAAATTTTTACTTCATCTCATACCAAGTGAAAGTATATATATAGCAATCCTAAATCATTTGTGAATTTCTTACTCCCGGACCGTGAGTTCGGGGAGGGTTGGGGTGGGGTAAAAAAATTACGACTCCTGCAAGGATTGCTATAGAGCCCATTTGAGATATTGAGGGCGATCGCTCATAGCAGTCGATCGCTCCCAAAAGCTCTTTTTGGAGGTAGTTCAGTTTAAACCAAAGCCGGGAATGGTTTTCCAGTCGGTTTTCCCCCGTAATGGTTTTGAGGTAAAGTTACAATGAAAACACTCTTAATCCGTCATGACATACTCTAGCAACCTAAGAGACTCGGAGTGGGAAAGCCTGGAACCCTTACTACATCAAATATTGCCCATTAAAAAGCTAACTCAATCGCCGAACGGAAATAAAACAGAAATCTTGAATGGCATAATCCTCCTTAAGAATTTTGAGAGAACTCTGGTTAATGCGACTACTGCCAAGGTTTATCTTTGTTTTATTAGGCTGATGCTTAAAAGGCTTGCAGCCTGTTATATCATGTCCGATCAATTAACCATAATATTCCGGTCGGGGCGGGTTTTTGAGATGGTCAATTATTGCCAGGTATTGTTGGCTCACGGGCCCCTACAACAATCCCGGTCGCTCGACCGGACATGATATTAGATATCAAATGGGTTCTATAAATATTCATCAGTTGAGCTATGCTCGCACTTTTTAACGTGTTCCGTTTAAACTCCACTCAGGTTTTTTGATGAAAAAGCTTCATTATAATTTAAAAGCGAGCAGTCAACGATTTCTTTTAGGGAGAACTCTAATGATTCTAACAAGAATAACTCAAAGATATCAACAGCAACTGTTGACTTCTACTTGGGTAGTATTTTTAGGTTCTTTACTGCTCTCACCTGCTGCTACAGGACAGCCAATTACTCCGGCTCCTGATGGCACCGGAACTGCTGTTACTGACTCAGGCAATCAATTTAACATAAACGGGGGACAGCTCTCAAAAGACGGCACTAATCTCTTTCATAGTTTTCAGCAGTTTGGACTCAATGAAGGTCAAATTGTTAATTTTATTTCTAATCCGAATATCCGCAATATTTTAGGGCGAGTTGTAGGTGGCGATGCTTCTTATATTAACGGTTTAATTCAAGTGATAGGCGGTAATTCTAACTTATTTTTGATGAATCCAGCGGGGATTGTTTTTGGTTCCAACGCTCAACTGAACGTGCCCGCTTCATTCTTCGCAACGACAGCAACCGGAATCGGATTAGGCAACAATTGGTTTCACGCAGTTGGCGTTAATGAATACGCTATGCTGATAGGAACCCCAAGCACTTTTTATTTTGGTACAGCTCAGCCAGGGGCGATCGCAAATTTCGGTCAACTGCGCGTACCTAACGGGCAAACGCTAGCTTTAATAGGCGGAACAGTTTTCAGCCCCGGTACTTTGTCAGCACCCTCCGGGCAAATTGCGATCGCATCGGTGCCAGGAGAAAACTTAGTCCGCATTTCTCAAGCAGGGCATCTTCTGAGTTTAGAAATTTCCCCCTCTTCTAATCTCAACTCTGGCTCTGTGCCGTTGAGTCCCCTCACCTTGTCCCAACTGCTGACAGGGGGTAGCAGCAACGCTACAGGCGTTACAGTTAACAGCGACGGAAGCATACAGCTCACAAATTCAGACTTGCGGGTAGAAGCTGGCGATGTGGCGATCGCCGACACTCAGGTAACAGGTGCGAACCAAAAAGTAGCAGTGTCTGCTCAAACGGCTACAGTGTCAGCCGCGCGTAACCTGACCCTAGCAAACAGGCAACTACTTTCAACCGGTGACTTGAAATTGCAAGCGGGGGAAATTGTCCGTATCCGCGACAGCGCGGCTAACTCTTTTGTTACTAATGCGGGTGGAAACCTAGCCCTACAGGGCGATCGCCAAATAGACATCCAGGCGCGCAATCACTCCCAAAGCTTACTGAGCGCTGACGGCCGCATCACACTTACCAGCAACGGTACTGTATCCAGCGATGCCTTCTTCAGAGCTGGCAGCGATTTCTCAATTGCCACACTTCAAGGTAGCCCCGGCAACTTCGCAAGCTCAGGCGGTTCTACGATCATCTCAGGCGGAAACGTCACTTTTGGTAATTACGCAGGCGCTTCTCTGGGAGTGCAAGCAAAAGGCACGATCGCATCCGGTGATATCGCTATCAGCAGTTCCGCATCTAGCGCTCAACCGCAATTGGTTTTAACGGCTGGTAACGTACCCACTTCCCTCACTGGAAACAGCACTCTAGCACCCGCCAGTTCTTCACCTGCCAACATTCAAGTTGGCAATATCGCGATCGCAGGTTCAGTTTTTTTAGAGGCTGCAAACAGCATTCAAGCAGCATCCATTACTTCAAAAGGCGGAGCCCTCACCCTGGTAGCGTCCGGGGATATCACAGCGGGAAACCTGGATACCTCAACTTTAACGGGCAATGCCGGCAAAATTACCCTCTACAGCACGGGGGGAAGCATCAATACGAGCGCTAGCACCTTGAACGCTTCCTCACTCACCGGTAACGGTGGGTCAATTTTCCTGTATGGGGCAAACGCGATCGCCACCGGTGGAATTACAACCTCTAGCTTCCTTGGAAACGGAGGCAGCGTCACCCTTTATTCAGAAGGCAAAATCAGTACGGGCAACATCAACACTAGCGGAATCAAGGCAGGTGAGATCAGCTTCCTTAGCAATCTACCAAATCCTTCGCTGGAGTTTAGTCCCCCGCCGCCACCAGAACCACCAGGGGTCATACTTCTCCCGGTGCCGACCCCTGTCGCGCAGCCACCAGAACCACCACCGCTCATACCTCCCCCGCTGCCACCAGAAACACCCACACCTGCCCCGCAGCCACCAGAACCACCACCGCTCATACCAGAACCACCAGAGATCCTATCTCCCCCGGTGCCAACAGAAGCACTCCCGCTGCCACCAGAAGCACCACAGCTCATCGTCACGCCGCCACCAGAAGCACCACCGCTCATACGTTCCCCGGTGCCATCGGCCACACCTCCCGCGCTGCAACCAGAACCACAACCGCTCACACCTCCCGCGCTGCCACCAGAAACACCACGGCTCACACCTCTAGACTATGGCTTAGTAAGCCTGACACCGAGTGCCATTCAGTGCTTAACTCAGGAACAATTATTGGGGCAGCAGGCAGGAGTGCCCCTCCCAACTGCGCCGCTCGACTACAGCAAAGCGATCGCCTGCTACCAGCAGAATTTAGAGCTGGCGAGACTCTCCCGCGATGACGCTAGAGAAGGCTACGCGCTCAACAATCTAGGCGCAACTTACTACGCAATCGGAGATTATGAAAAAGCAATTTCTTACCAGCAGCAGCGCTTAGCACAAGCTGAATCCAGGGCCGATTTATTGGGAAAGGGACAAGCTTTTATTGGTTTGGGAGCTGCTTACGGCGCGATTGGCAATTATAAAAAAGCAATCGAATACTACGAGCAAAGTTTGGAAGTAGCGCATTCCCTAAAATCGCTTGATTTAGAAGCGAGTATCCTAAGAAATTTGGGATTAGTTTACTACGCCCAAAAAGAGTATACAAGGGCAGTAGAATACCAAGAGCAAAGTTTAGCGATCGCTAAACAGCAGCGCGATCGCCGAGGCGAAGCCCTTGCTTTGAGTAATTTAGGATTAGTACACTATTCCCTGACTAATTATGCCCAAGCAATTGATGAACACAAACAAAGTTTAGCGCTCGCCTTACAACTGCGCGATCGTTTCGTTCAAGGTCGCGCTTTAGAAAATTTAGGGATTGCTTACTATGCTGTCAAAAATTATAGTCAAGCGATTGAGTCTTACCAACAGAGTTTAGCCATTGCCAGAGAACTGAGCGATCGCCACGCCCAAGGCCGCGCACTCAGCAATTTAGGTGACGCTTTCTACAAAGCAAAGCAACCAGCAGAAGCTATCAAAGCTTTATTTTCAGCCATTGAAATTTGGGAATCTCTGCGGTCAAATTTAAAAAATAACGACCTCGATTTAATTTCATTTTTTGATACCCAAGAAACAAGTTATAGTATGTTACAAGAAGTGCTTGCTAATCAAAATCAGCATAATGAAGCGCTAGAAGTAGCAGAGCGTGGACGGGCGCAAGCTTTTGTTAGATTATTGACCAGCCGTTTTTCTGCCCAGTCAGCACAGACTACCTTAAAGTCATCAGAAACTCAAATAAAACCGATCAACATTCCGGAAATCCAGCAAATTGCTAAAGAACACAATTCCACTTTAGTTTCTTACTCGATTATAAAAGAAGATGTAGAAGCTGATGGTCAAAGAAAGCTGCAAGATTCAGAACTTTATATCTGGGTAACGCAGCCGACCGGACAAATTGAATTTCGTCGCATCAGTTTGAAAGGTTTGGCTGAGAAAGAAACTTTATTAAAAACATTGATTACTAAAAGTCGCTGTTTCACTCCCAATTGCGTGAGAAACAAGCAGCGCTCCCAACCAGCTACAAATCCAACCCGAACCATACCTATTGTCGAGCAACGATTTTTAGACCCTTCATTGCAAGAGCTTTATCAACTACTGATCGAACCAATTGCTGACCTTCTACCTCTAGATCCAGCGTCGCGAATTACCTTTATTCCTCATGAATCTTTGTTCTTAGTTCCCTTTGCAGCCTTGCAAGATACTTCGGGAAACTACTTGATAGAAAAACATACAATTTTAACAGCGCCTTCAATTCAAGTGCTGTCTTTAACAAAGAAACAACAACAGCTTACTTCAGGAAAAGGTGCGATCGTCGTTGGGAATCCTACCATGCCCAGTGTTGGCTTTAATAGGAACCAACCTCCTCAAAAACTACCATCACTCCCACACGCTGAAACCGAAGCGATCGCGATCGCTCAGCTTTTGAATGCAGAACCCCTCACAGGCGACAAAGCGACAAAAGTAGCAGTTTTACAGCAAATAGAGCAAGCGCGCATCGTGCATTTAGCAACTCACGGCATCCTGGATGACGTAGAGGGATTGGGGGTACCAGGAGTCATCGCACTTGCCCCAAGCAAGGGTGACAGTGGCTTACTCACTGCTAGCGAAATCTTCAATTTGAGGTTGAATGCCGAACTCGTCGTTTTGAGTGCTTGCAATACCGGTCGCGGTCGTATTACAGGTGATGGCGTCATTGGTTTATCACGATCGTTTATTGCAGCAGGCGTTCCAAGTGTTGTAGTTTCTCTGTGGTCAGTAGCCGACGAATCAACAGCCGACTTCATGGCGGAATTTTATCGGCAGATGCAACTAACGCCTGATATTGCCCAAGCCCTGCGGAAGGCAATGCTGGTGACACTCGTCAAATATCCTAATCCTGTAGATTGGGCCGCTTTTACCCTCATTGGCGAAGCAGAGAAACGTTAACCCGGAAAAGCTGATTTCCTCTCGTCAAGAGACCTAATACTAGATCCAGAAAAAGCGAGATTACGGTTAGAGGCTTGTTGACAGCGTTAGTATGACAGAAAATTTCACAAATAATGTGAGCCGCTCGGTACTATCAGTTAGTCTGTTATTTCCATAACTTTATGCTAAAGTCTTCATTCGCACTAACTAAAAATTGACCATCAAAACTAATAGCTAAAGAAGTAACAGATGCCAAATTCTGAGCGAGGGTTTTAATTTCCTCCCCCGTCTCTAAGTTCCAAACTTTGATGGTTGTATCCTCGCTACCGCTAACAAGAGTCTGCCCGTCTGGACTTATTACCAGAGAATA
>NZ_JANMZH010000265.1:0-3136 GCF_031383065.1 Microcoleus sp. OTE_8_concoct_300
GGAACCGGCTCAGGTGTTGTCGTTGGTGTGGGAACCGGCTCAGGTGTTGTCGTTGGTGTGGGAACCGGCTCAGGTGTTGTCGTTGGTGTGGGAACCGGCTCAGGTGTTGTCGTTGGTGTGGGAACCGGCTCAGGTGGTGCCGTTCCCACAGAACCGCCTTTAATAAATACAGCAGAATCTAACCTGCCATCGCCCACATCTTTAATGCGGATGCTGAGAACATTCGTCTGATTTTTATTGAGCAAACCCTCAAAACCTAAAACTTTAGTAAAACCGTCCAGCTTAATGATGTTAGCAGCAATACCTACCCAGCTTGGGTTGTTAATATAGTCTGGGTGATCTGTAGAGCGATTATTTTGCTGGGGAACAAGATTATTAATCGTAACTGTATTTCCGTCGCTCAATTTGGCCAAATTAGTGCCGTTCAGCAGCAGTTCAAATTGGTCATTATATTTAGAACCGCCGTACTCAAGAAACTCCTCAGAAGCAAATACATATTGAAAGAACAACTTTTCAGCCGTAGAATCAGCAAAAAAGCTGAAGGTTAACTCAGTCAAATCCCCCACTTCACCCAAGACCCCAAAGTCCGTGCTTACATCGCTGCCACCAAAATTTTCGTTATCTCTCCGATTCTGACCCGGTATATCGGTGACTTTACCACTGCTCAGAACAACACCCGATATCAAACCGAAGGGGTCATTAGTGAAAATACCAGAAGCAGCCGGATCACCCGTCATTGAAAAAGAAAAATTACTCAACCCTGTATGAGATCCCAACAAATTATTTGTTAAAGTCTGAATATTATTATTTGCCCCTACCGAAAATGCCATTGCTGGTGCTGCGAACAAGCTCAGAGCACTAGTTAATGTAGCAGTTAAGGCAGCAATTTTGTGAGTAATTCTCATGATTTTGTCTTTAAAAATACAAGCCTGGTTCAATTCACAACTTCATTTTTACATTACATAACAATCAATGTCTAGGGCCTTTACAAGAACTTTACATTGATTGTTAATTTACGCTTTTTGTGTGAAGTTTTTTGGTAATTATTCGCAGTTAGTCTGCCAATAAACCTCAGCGGAATAATACCGCAATAATACGGATGCAAAAATATACGTACAGAGGCTAGTAATTTCAAGACTTACGCACTGCCCACCAAAGAAACCGGGTTTTGATAGGGTTGGCGATCGCCAACATGACTAATGACTAACAACTGATGAAAGATGAGCCCGCCCAAAAACGGATTCAAGCCCCCGACTCCTGTCGTGGAGAGATAAAAATTTTAGACTCTTGTTCAAGATCCCAGATTCATCTGTGGAGTAAATCTAAAATCCTCGAGTCGCCTTGATCTCGCCCCTGTCTAAAATCTATAATCTCTAATCGACTGACTGATGACTAAAACCCCCTTGCTTCTCCTTCCCCGCGCCGATCGGCAGCCCCTTCCAACCAACCATCCGCACTCAGGACGATCGCATTGGCATTACCCCAGCCGTCACTTTCGACAATCTGGTGTCCCCGCCGCCGTAACTCCGAAAGCGTCGCAGCCTCAAAACCTCCCCGTTCCACCATCAGGCGATCGGGCTGCCACTGATGATGCACCCGAGGTGCAGACACAGCATCGCCGACATTCATGTCGTAAACCAACACATTAAGCACAATTTGCAGCACCGTGGTAATAATCGTGCTGCCTCCGGGAGCCCCTGCTGCGAGGCGAAATTTGCCATTTTCTGTCACGATGACCGGCGTCATGCTCGATAAAGGAGTCTTCCCCGGGGCGATCGAATTTGCGTCCCCGCCCACCAAACCAAACAAATTCGGCACTCCCGCGGCCGCTGCAAAATCATCCATCTCGTTGTTGAGCAAAATTCCCGTACCCACCGCCACGACTCCAGCCCCAAAACCGCCATTCACCGTAAACGTTAAGCATACAACATTGCGCTGTTTGTCAACTACCGTGAGGTGGGTAGTTTCGGGAGACTCCCACACAAAGCGGCTCAAAGTTTCAGCGTCAACAGCTTTTACCTCCCCCGAAGGTCTAGCTTTTGACATTTGGATTTGCGATCGTCTCAATTTTCCATAATTGCTGCTAGTCAGAGCTTTGACCGGTACCCTCACAAAATCCCGATCGCCCAAATATTGGGCCCGGTCAGCATAAGCAATCCTCATGCTCTCCGCGAGTAAATGTAGCGTATCTGGACTTTGCCTCCCCAACCTCTTGAGATCGGTATCTCCCAGAATATTTAAGATTTGCAACAAATGAACGCCGCCGGAAGAAGGAGGCGACATCGCGCAAATTGCGTAAGTGCGAAAGTTGCCACAAACCGGATTTCGCCAAATCGGCGTATAGTTTTTCAAATCTTCGAGAGTGATTATGCCGCCGTTTTTAGCCATGTCGGCGGCGATCGCCCGTGCAATGTCCCCGGTATAAAAACTTTGCGGATTGTCAGCAATCTGCCGCAATGTCCGCGCCAAATCCCGCTGCACCAAAAGCTGCCCCGGCTGGTATAAAATGCCACCACGAGTAAAAACCTCCCGCGTCGCCGGGTTTTTTTTGATTGCATCCTGTCGTCGCCGGGCAGCCGTGGTAAACCGCGAACTTACCGGAAAGCCATTTTCAGCCAGGGCGATCGCCGGCGCCACCACCTGTGCCCAAGGCAACCTACCATACTCGCGTTGCACCGTATAAAGTCCAGCCACAGTGCCCGGAATCCCCGCCGCCAAATGCCCGTCCAGACTTGCCCTTTGGCGCATTTTGCCTTGCTTGTCGAGGTACATATCCCGCGCGGCCCTTCTCGGAGCTCGTTCCCGGAAATCCAGCGCTTGCACAGTCCCCGTTTCGGCCCGTCGCAGCAGCAAAAAACCCCCGCCGCCGATACCCGCCGAAAAAGGCTCCACCACCGAAATCGCCAAAGCCGTAGCAGCCGCCGCATCCACTGCATTGCCCCCCTGTTGCAGCAGGGCCAGCCCCGCAGCGCTCGCCAGAGGGTGAGCCGAAACTGCCATCCCCTGTTTGCTGCGCTGCTGCTGCAAGTTTGGCTGTAGCTGCTGCTGGCAGGCGCCGCAAACCAAGACTGTTAGGAAAAAAGTATAAATTCGCACTTTACCCATTAACTTTGAAAACATTTTCCCCCCGGTTCTA
>NZ_JANMZH010000289.1:0-2066 GCF_031383065.1 Microcoleus sp. OTE_8_concoct_300
AATGTCTCTTGATGTAGTCCACAGTACCGTTTAAAGTCGGCGGGGTTTAACTTTTGTACTTGTTCGTAATTCATCTTATGGGAGCTAATTATTTCTTTTATTTTACCTAGAACGAGCGCACTTTCGCAAGAGGTCTACTTAACACCACAAACTCATGCGGCCACGATTGCCACAAGCGAAACATGATTGCAGCGATCGTGGTTAGTAAGAATATTTTGCCAACAGTTGCTTCACCGATCGTCCAACCCCGGTACATTCCCCGGCAACAGGCGATCGGCATCAATTACAAAAACTGCATTTCTATTTGCCATTTGAAATCTCCTATTGCTAGGGTAAAGTTCAACGGGTCAATGTTATCTAGGCGGTGTCGAGGTCAGCCACACTGTCTAAACCCAAATCGGACGTTTAATGACTGACAGCAGAGCCGAGAACTGTTGAAGCATTCTCGGGTGCTGTGACCTGGATAACCTAGCTCTCAAGGAACTTAGACGGGTCAACTATGGACTTGATTTCTCAAGCCCTCACTAGAATCTAAGATTTAGTCATGGGTCGTTAACGTTGCTGACTCCTTATTATTCAATGCCCAGTTTACTGCTTCGTTGAAAGCTTCATCAGTCGGCTCAGCTAAGAAACCGATCGAACAAAGCCATTTTAGTTGTATGTCTCTGCCACCGCGACAGATTTGCGTGTTTCTCGTACTATGACAAATGTGTTGCCCGTTTCCCATCAAGTTTTGGTAGTAGACTGTCAACTCTGCTGGAGATAAAGGTAATGGTTTTTCTCCACTAAACGGACAAGTTTTGCATGGTTGTTCTCGAACTGGGTAGGTTCTCATGTCAGTTGGATCGCGTTTCATTAAATTGTTCCTAGTTTGCGAAAATCAGGGACTGGTCGTTCGTCAAGGCATTGATAAAGGTGGAGGCAGAACTCATGAACATTTACCCATTCCGATCGAGGGGGCAGAATCTGAATTGCCACACTGTCCGCACCTAAGAAAAGCTCTTTGACTTTGACTAAATCTATCCAGGTCGGAACTGATTTTTTTCGAGATAGTGAGAGATGAACCCACGAATAGCCGTCTTTTTCGATCGAACCAGAAATTATTACAATCAAACCGTCACGACTTTTATAAGCTCCGCCATCAAGTCCGATCGCCTGAACTAACCAATTACATGGCAACTCTTCAGCAGTAGGGGGATTCCACTCAACAGTTTTAGGTTTCATGAGACTGCCGGGAGCGACCCGGCAACAGCGCTAATATCTTAAGTATCAAGTTGGTAACGAGGGAGATTATTGACCATATCGTATTCAGATTCTTCGATCGCCCGATAAACTTCGTTTAGTGCCTGAATAGCATCCGCCAAACCTAATTCATTTTGCGTGACAAATTTCTCACTGCTTGCTATTTCATGATACTCTGGCTGATTCAGTAAAAGACGCAGTGTTTCTTCAGCACCCGCAATTATTAACTTGATTTGTTCGACTGTAATTGTCATGACTCTTACTCCTTAACTGATTAAACTAATCAAAATCTCAAAGCGAAGCATTAGTAGCTGAAAAGAGTTTTCAGGAAATAATTTTCATCAATTTTGTTCTCACAGACAACCATTGATTTAGCTACTTGTTCGGCTACCGATCGATTCCAACCTTTGAATTGTGATTTAGCTACTAATTCAAGTTCTGGCATAACGATCGCTTCTAGGTAAAATACATTTCCTGGTGTATCGTCGTAGTAGCAAGAGCTTTCTATCGTAAATTTCCAATTTGACCAGTAAAATGTACTTTTCATTGCTAGCTATTAATCGCGGTACAATTCAACTTCAACAATGGAAATATTACAATTTTCAGGAACACGCTTCTCCTCAGTTAATCGTAATTCAGCATCCGATCGAGTATCGAAGAATTCGGCTGCTTCAAACTCTTCCGACCATTTTCCTTTCATTCCGAGTAACCAGTAAACGCAGCCATATTCAGTAGCATCGCCAACCCAATAACTCGCCTTAAGAATCGCAAACTTGATTTCAGACTTAGGCTTAGACATAATTTAAGACCGGGAGCGACCCGGC
>NZ_JANMZH010000368.1:0-31975 GCF_031383065.1 Microcoleus sp. OTE_8_concoct_300
TCGATTCGATGTTTAGTAATTGGCAGGTTGTTGTTGAATTAATGTCTTTGTCTCCACATAAACTACCTAATTACCAACAAGGAATAAGAGCTATGAGGCTTATTCTATCAGCGTTATAAGCGACTTGTCGCCCCGACAGTCGCTTCAGTTCTCTCGGGTCGGGGTTGCCATCTATAAAATCACTTAATTCTTGTAAATAGTGTTGCTCAGACATATTGCTTTTTTGCCGATTTCCAGTATACAAGTATTATTATACTCCCTAATTATTATAATTTATACAATTTTGCGACTCATTTAGGACTGCTATAGCGATCCTCGCATCATTTGTAAATTTCTTACTCCCGGATCGCGAGCTCGGGGAGGGTTGGGGTGGGGTAAAAAATTTATGACTCCTGCAAGGATTGCTATATACAACCGAGAAGATGAGTGCAAAAGCCGCCCTCCCCATGTAATCTTGATTTGTAACGACTACTTATTTGCCATTTTTGATTTTTTTCGGAACAGCCGATCGTGCTCTGGATGGTACAAGCGCGATCGCCCTTCTGCTTCTTTTCCCAACGCCGGACTAATCACATACATTGTCGTTCTGAGCAAATTATTTTCGCGGGTAGCAACTGCCATTTTGTCAAGGGGAACTAGCACAATTTTTTCATCGGGCCAGCCCAACCGATAACAAATCGCTACAGGCAAATCAGATGGGTAGTGTTCCATCAATTTAGCTTGAGCTTGTTCGACATGGCGTGCGCTCAAGTACAGGCACAAACTCGCTTGATGAGCCGCTAAACTCGCCAATTCTTCGCGTTCTGGTACTTCGGTTCTACCGCTAATTCGCGTCAAAATAATTGTCTGCACAACTCCGGGAACTGTCAACTCAATTTTAAGTTTAGCAGCAGCAAGTTGGAAAGCGCTAATTCCCGGGATTACCTCAAAACCAATTCCAGCGTCGGCCAAAGCTTGCATTTGTTCGCCGACGGCCCCATAGAGACAGGGATCGCCCGAATGGAGGCGGACGACGCTTTTTCCGTCCTGCACTCGTTCCACCATCAAAGGTACAATCTCTTCGAGGGTCTTATCAGCAGTTTGGATCACTTCAGCATCCGCGCGTACCCCCTGCAAAATTTGCACTGGGACTAGCGAATCAGCAAATAATATGACATCGGCAGCAGCCAATAATTTTTGCGCCTTAACAGTTAACAAATCCGGGTCTCCCGGGCCTGCACCTACAATGTATACGCCTGGAATTAGGGATTCAAACTGTGTCAAACTCATTGCTACTAAAAAATTTTCTAAATTTACTGGCGCTTCCGGATGCACCTGTTTTGGTTGGAAGTAAGGAATGGTAGATGCACCCTGGTTTCAACCCTAGAGACTAACCTCTCTAGGGTTTTTTATTGATCCTCTGGGGATTTGTGAGTGATACTTGCCCGATCGCCTTTGGGGGAAATAACATCTGGTAAAGGTCGATCGACCAAATAAAGCCAAGCCAACCCCGCCAATCCTAAAACAATCCCAGTCAAGCTTACCATTTGCGCCGTCCGCAACGGCCCGAACATCAAACTATCAGTTCGCAACCCTTCAATCCAGACTCGACCCGAACTGTAAGCTGCAATATAAACCAAAAACAAAGCACCAGTTTTTAAGCGAATTTTGCCCTGCAAATCGCGGAAAAACAAAGTCATAAGCAACCCAAATACTGTCAAATTCCACAGAGATTCGTAGAGAAATGTGGGGTGGAAGTATTCAAAATTAGCGTAGGCGGGCGGGCGGCTGTTTGGGGGAATATAGAGTTTCCATGGCAAATCCGTAGGGCTGCCAAAAGCTTCGGAGTTAAAGAAATTTCCCCAGCGTCCGATCGCCTGACCGAGAATTGCCGAAGGCGCGATTAAATCTGCCAATTGCCAAAAAGAAACTCGCTGAATTTTAGCAAAAATTAAAGCTGCGATCGTGCCGCCCAAAATCGCCCCGTGAATGGCAATTCCGCCTTTCCAAATCGCAATAATATCCTCTGGCCTCTGGGCGTATTGCTGCCACTCGAAAGCCACGTAATAAATTCGAGCGCAGGGAATAGCCCCCAGAACCAGCCAAATTGCCAAATCGCCCAGCAATTCCGGGTTAACGCGGCGCTTTTCGGCCAAGTATTGGGACAGACTGACCCCAATCAAGACGGCAGAAGCTATCAACAGCCCGTACCAGCGGATGGCTAGGGGGCCGAGTTGAAAGATAATCGGGCCTGGGGAGGTAAATTGAAACGCTAAGGGCAGCGCCAGAATATTTAGCACCATAAAAGTTGCATTAATTGTCATGGAAAGCCGTTAAATTTTGCATACCCTTTAACAAACTACAGAGTTTATTTTAGGTGGCTGCGGTCATTTATACGCAATTTTTGGGGAATTTTGCCAAAAATTAACTTTGTTGTCGAGATTTCTGTTATTGCAACCTTGTTGACGTGGCACGACGGACTCAAAGGCTACACTCAGAATCACAGAATTACCTTGAAATGCGTCCCGCAATCTACAGCAGGTTGCAGGTTTATAAAGTACACCCGCTTATCGATCAATTCCCGTCGAAGGCTCTGCCGTCTCCATACTGCACTTCGTAAACTGGGGATACGCTGTAAGCGTCAGTGGGGCTTGACATACAAAAAGTATGGGTGTTAATATGCAATCATCAAAAAATTAATATTCTTTTAAAAAAAAATATGACACCATCCAAATTTTACATTCCTTCCTTGGACGGAATTAGGACGATTGCTTTTCTCCTTGTCTTTTTATCTCATGCAGGGGCCGAGAAGATTTTCCCTGGAGGCTTTGGTGTAACAGTGTTTTTCTTTTTAAGCGGATATTTGATCACAACTTTGCTGAGACGTGAATATGAACAAAACCAATTCATTAATTTAAAACATTTTTATTTACGACGTATTCTGCGAATTTGGCCTGGGTTTTATCTCGTCTTATTCCTAGCATCTATCTTGACATGGATAGGTGTACTGGAAGGAGAAATGAAACTACCAGCTTTTTTAAGCCAGGCTCTCCATTATTATAACTATTATGCAACTTTTATTGATCGTTACGGAGTAGCTCCTGGTAGTGTCGTATATTGGTCTCTGGCGGTGGAGGAACACTTCTACTGTCTTTTTCCTTTTCTCTACATAAGTTTACTCAAAATGCGTGTGAGTCCCCAAAGGCAAATGTTAATTATTTGGGGAATTTGCTTAGTTATTCTAATTTGGAGATGTGTTCTAGTGTTTGGCATGGGAGCAGATAAAATTAGCATTCTTTTTTTATCAGATACGAGAATAGATAGTATATTGTTTGGCTGTGCATTAGCGGTCAATGGCAACCCAGTATTAGATACTCCCTATGGCTCTGATAGACTGTGGAAGTATTTCGTACTACCAGCCGGAATTACTGTAATTATTTTATCGTTTATGTCTAATTCTAGTGAATTTGAAAGTACATTGCGTTACACTATTCAAGGTATTGCACTACATGGTCTTTTTATTGCTGCTATCCGTTTTCCCGATTGGGGAATATTTCAAATTCTCAATTGGAATTGGATGCGGTTTAGTGGTTTGCTTTCATACTCGCTTTATTTAGTACACCATACTGTACTTAAGGCTGTTTATCTTTATTTACCTCAAATTTCTGGGGTTTTGCAAGCAGCGATGAGTATGCTGATTTCTATTATATTAGCCTATGCAATGTATAGGTATATAGAACTGCCATGCGGAAAGCTACGCAAGCAGTTGTCATCCTCATGAAGTTAAGTGCCAGAAAATATTTACCAAGTCTATTTTCGCCAATTTCGTCAGCGATCGATGGCAGCTTTGGTCGAGAAGTTTTAAGATATAGGGTGGCTTTAAATTTTCTGATGACCTATGTCTCCTACTTCCGTTTCTCAGGTGTACTCTTCTGGTAATTCCAAGGGTGCGAATCAGTCTCGCAAGACTGCTGCTTTGGCTGTTGAGTCGGGTAAAATTCCGCCCTTGCTGGGGGCGAGTTTAGCTGAGTTAACGGAGTGGGTGCAGCAGCAGGGACAACCGGCTTATCGGGGAAAGCAGTTGTACCAGTGGATTTATGAGAAAGGTGCACGATCGATCTCTGACATTTCTGTATTCTCGAAACAGTGGCGCGAGACTGTTGCTAAAATTCCGATCGGGCGATCGACTATTCACTATCGATCGGTCGCACCAGACGCCACCGTAAAGTATCTCTTAAAATTAGCAGACGGTCAAATCATTGAAACAGTAGGCATTCCCACCGAAAAACGGCTGACTGTGTGCGTCTCAGCGCAAGTTGGCTGCGCGATGGGCTGCGACTTTTGCGCTACGGGAAAAGGCGGTTTCAAGCGCAATTTAGAAAAACACGAAATCGTCGATCAAGTCTTGACAGTACAGCAAGATTTCGGCCGCAGAGTCAGCCACATCGTATTTATGGGAATGGGCGAACCCCTGCTGAATTTCGATAATGTTGTAGCTGCTGTCAAGTGTTTGAATCAAGACGTAGGAATTGGACAGCGAAACATCACCATTTCTACAGTAGGAATTCGCAATCGCATCAGCCAACTAGCCGAACATCAACTGCAAGTTACCCTCGCCGTCAGCCTCCACGCTTCCAATCAAAGATTGCGCGAAGAGTTAATTCCTAGCGCCCGCCCTTATGTTTTGGGTGACTTAATCGCAGAATGTCGGGAATATGTGCGATCGACTGGGCGGAGATTGAGTTTTGAATACGTGCTTTTAGCTAATGTGAATGACTTGCCAGAACACGCAGCCGAGTTAGCAACTCACTTGCGCGGTTTTCAGTGTCACGTCAATTTGATTCCTTACAATCCGATTCAGGAAGCTGATTATCAGCGACCCACTCCCAATCGAATTAACAGTTTTGTTTCGGTTTTGAAGGAAAAGAAAATTGCAGTTAGCGTGCGGTATTCTCGCGGCTTAGAAGCAGATGCCGCCTGCGGACAATTGCGGGCATCCGAGGTTTAGGATGGGATTTTTTACCGCTAAAAATTCCTAGGGTGCGTCCCGATCGCGTTATTTTCTCGATAATTGAGAAATTCTGTTCTGACGCACCTCATATCAAATCCGGTAGCATCAAAATTATAAAATCATTCTCTGCATCTGCGTGAATCAGCGTCAATCCCTTGTCATCTGCGGTTAACAAATTCTCTTTTTTTAACCGCAGATACAGGCAGATAAACACAGATTAACGCAGATGAATTAGATCGAGTCCGGTTGCACCATCATTGATATCAGTTTTTCGATTGAGAGTCGTACCGCCAACAGCCAGCAGTCAACAGTCAACACTACTGTGCTTAAACTGTTCGGAAATCGTTAACACCAATTAGCGAAGCGTTGACTCCGATTAAAGAGGCGATCGCAATTCCATTTACTTTAATCAAAGTATTGTTATCACTCTGACTAATTTCCAATTGATTAAAACTCAAACCGCGAGACAATCCTAACACATCTTCGCCTTTAACAAAATCGGAAATAATATCAAATCCGAGATTACTTGCGATCGCAAACGTGTCATTACCAATCCCGCCAATCAAGCTGTCCTCTCCTAAATCTCCGAACAATAAATCGTTGCCACTACAACCGAGGATAGTGTCGTTGTTTCCACCCCCATAAATTGTATCATTTCCAGCACCGCCATCTATCAAATCATTATTCTCATTGCCACCGAGTAAATCATTGCCAGCATCGCCGCACAGGGTGTCATTTCCTGATTGTCCGAAAATAGAATCATTGCCTTGACTTCCGACTGTGACATCGTTATCTTGGTCGCCGATGAGGATATCGTTGCCTTTGCCCCCATCCATAAAGTTGGCGCCTTCATTGCCATAAATGAAGTCATTGCCATCTTCACCGTTAATCGAATCGTTCCCATTATTTCCGAAGATGATATCCTCGCCTCCACCCCCTAGTATGAGGTCGTTACCTTTGCCGCCAATAAGGAAGTCATTGCCGCGCTTTCCGTTGAGGAAATCGTTGCCTTCATTGCCGTTGAAAATGTCGGGGCTGTTGCCACCAATTAGGTTGTCGTTACCTGCTTTGGCATCGAATATATTGGGACTGTTCCTGCCCAAATAACCGTCATTTTGGGAAGTACCAATTAGGATGCCAGAATTGCCGTTGATAATATTATCGACTGGATTTGGTCGATCGAGGTTTGGTCGTTCTATGCGATCGCCAATGCAGTTTGGATCGGGTGTGGGAGTGGGCGTGGGAGTGGGAGTTGGTGTGGGCGTGGGCGTGGGAGTTGGCGTTGTATCTACGATCGTCAAAATCGCCGTATTTTGATTTCCCAAACTAGCATTATTTGTCGCATTTGTCAAACTGAGATTGACAGTTTCATTCCCTTCTACTAAGGTGTCCTCAGTGATAGGAATAGTGAAAGTTTTGCTAGTTTCGCCAGAGAGAAAGTTTAACGTACCCGACGTAGCAGTGTAATCACTTCCGGCGGTGGCGCTACCGTCAGCAGTTTCGTAACTCACAGAGGCCGAGACATTGGTTTCACCTGTACGATTAACTGCAATTGTTTGGGTTGTGCCGTTTTCATTAACGCTGTAAGTGGCGCTACTGAAATTAAAAATTCCCGGCGCTACAATGTCGTTATCGGCGATCGCCACTGAAGCAGTTTCAGTACCAGCAGTCCCCAAATTGTAAGCAGCCCCACCCACTAAAGTCAGCTTGAGGGCCTCGCTACCTTCCACAAGGCTGTCGTCAATGGGGGTAATAGTAACATCTGCGAAAGATTGACCGGCCGGAATGATAATGCTACCCGTTAAATCCGGCGTGTAATCATTGCTGGTGGCAAAGCCCGTACCGCTAGCAGTTGTATAATTTACTGTCAGCGGCAGGCTGGTACTGCCCGATCGCGTAATGCGGAAAGTACCTGGATCTGTACCAGATTCGGCTGCTGTTGCGTCTGTCGCAGTAATAGTTACCGTCGGTAATGGAATGTTAAACCGGGCTACACTCGGATCGTGGTCGCTGTCTTGGTCGGCAAATTCTGAGTTGATGTGAACAACATCAAATCCGGCTAAATTTTCAGCTAAATTATTGCTAGCTAAAATGTGGTCTAGAACCTGCGCGTTACCTTGAAAATTATAAGTGTAGCGCTCATTTTCCGGCAGAGTTTCAATTAAGTTTTGCAGCACAGGTGTGCCGCTACCGCCCGGAATTCCCCGGACAACATTCAGGGGTTCAGAAAATTGGAAATCGTTTAAATCTCCTGCAACAATCACATTTGCATTGGCATCTACTGCCAAAATGCTATCGACAAAATCCTTGACAATTTGTGCTTGTTGGAGGCGCTGAGTTTCTGAAGAGAGCACAGGCGGTTGGTTGGGGCCAAAAAGCGGTTGGTCGCCGCCTTTTGAGTTGAAGTGATTGGCAATCACAAATACTTGCTGCCCGTTGAATAGAAATTCACCGACTAGAGGCTTGCGGCTGCTATTAAAGGCTGCATTAGTCGGGTCAATTCTGCCGGGACTTGCTGAGAGTGCGGGCGCGCCACTGACGCTGTTAACTGTTGTTGGGGTTGTGGGAGTGCCGCCTGGGCGATCGACAAAAGTAACGCGGCTGGGATTGAACAAAAATCCCACCCGAATATTGCCACCCGGTTCGCCGCCGTCTTGGTTGTTTACAGGGTTAATTTGCCGGAATTCATAAGTCGGGCCGCCCGCTGTTTGAATGGCGGAAATTAAGGTATTGTAAGTTATGTCAGCCGCAACAGTAGTGTCATTAGTCGCCCCGTTGTTGTCTTGAATTTCCTCCAAATTGATAATATCAGGACTTTGGAGGTTGCTGACTATTCGGCTGGCTAGGGCTGGGAATTTGGCGGTATCGCTTGGGTCTAAATTCTCGACGTTGAAGTTGGCGACTGTCAGTTGATTGGCATTTCCTGTTAGGTTTGTAACTTCCTTAGCCAAGCCGCCAGCAGTGACGCTGGATTGAGGAATTTGAGCGGTATTTAAAACCTCGTAATTGCTGAAACTGTAACCGACGATGCCTGAGACTGCACTCAATTGGTCGCCGACGTTGGTAACAGGCGATAGGCTGCCACCGCTGGGCGGATTGAGCAAGGTGTCGTCAATTTGAATGCGTTCGGGATTAAAATCAGTAGCAGAAACGGCAATCCCACCACGATTAGTTCTGCCCGTAGCATTTGCACCGTTATCTGGCAAAACGTAGAATTCTCCAAAGCTAACTGTGGGGCCGACAACTACTGGATTGTTGACTTGTACGAGCATTCCTTCTAAGCTTTCATAGAAGTCGATGCCTTCAGTTGTCGGGTCGAAATCGCCGCCAGTTTCTACATTGCCCGCAGCAGTGAAATCATTTTGAATGGAAGTTGTAGGCTGAGTGCGGCCGCCGTTGCCGATAATAGTTGGAGTAACTGTACCGAGAGATGCGATCGCCCCCACCGCAGCCCCAGAAACCGTAGCATTAATTTGGGTAGTGGTAAGATTGGTGGCGTTGTTAGCCGGGCGGAATTCGTCAACTCGACCAGTTACCTGTACCGATTGTCCGACTGTCGGATTCGCGATCGCGGAATTTCCCAGGAACACAAAAATCGCTTCCGATGTAGAATCTGGATTAGGCCCTGTGTCGGGAGTCGGGTCTTGCATATAAAAACCGCGACTGCCCCCAGCGCTAATTACCCCTGTCACTACACCCGGAACATTGCTAACAGTTTGAGTGGCTAAAGATGAAGTGTGACTTGCGCCTTGAATGTTGCGGATGCGAACCGGAGAATTACCTAAAGTTACCGTATCGCTGCGGAATTTCTGGAAGTTATCCTGCGGCAATTCTTTGGAGATAATGTTGTCGCCGTACCACACATTGTCGCCGTTATCAACTAATAGCTGAATCTGACTGCTATCGGTTAAGGTACTCGGCACTTCCACGATTGATTCAAAACTGCCGCCTGCATTCAAAGCAGTCAAGTTCGCCGATCGCACGATCGGTGCATCAGCAGCATTTCCCGTCCAAGTATACAGCCGGAAGTCTTTCGGGGCCGTACCCGTAGCGTTGTCAGCAGGGCCGGCGACAATTAGGTATTGGTTGCTAGCATTGCGATCGATACTGCGAATTCCGCGGCCGCCCAAATCTAATTGAATCGGAGCACCGATGGTAGCGCTGGTAGCCGTCCCCGTTACCAAGTTGGCAAAGTTAGTAATCGGTGCGATCAAAGCTTTAGTGCGATCGGTTGTCGGAACTTGCGGTGCCCGGAATGCAACGTAGGCAGTAGTGTTGTCCGGGGCAAATGTCAAGCCTTCAATATTGAAACCGTCGAGGGTGGCTGCTTCCGGCACTTTGCCCGCAGCCGCGCTATCGGTAAAGTTGAAACCGTTAGTATCTCCCCACGCAATCAAATCACTTCGCAGGTTGTTGTACTGGCCGGTGTAAGCGAGATTTGTTGCCGCACCGGTACCGGAGATATCCGTCGCAAACAAGCGGTAACGGTTGGGGCGCAAATTGCCGCCGCTGGCGTTGCTGTGGGAACCCAGCCAGTAAATTCGGTTGCCGGCGCGGGTTGAAGCTTCGATGTCAACTTCTCTGGGAACACCGCCGGATAAGTCACTCAAGCCGAGAGAGTTGGTAAAATCAAAGGTTTTGACTGGTAAGCCGGAATTGGCCCGATCGTACAAACGAATAATTTGGTCTTCATCATCGGCGACTACCATATAGTTGGAGTCGATCGCGATCGCTGTACTCGCATCGCTTGTCCCCGTGAGAAAGCGGCTGATCGCAGGAGTGCCCGAAGCAGCAGAAGCAGCGTAGTTGAGGACGGTAGATGTTGTGCTTGTTCCGTCGCTAACGGTGACAGTCACATCAGCATAGCCGACACCTGCAGGAGTAATTTTCAGATTGCGGTTTGCACCGGTACCGCTGAGGGCTAAATTGGCGTTGGGAACGACAGCAGTGTTGCTGCTGGTTGCGGTTAATGTCAGACTGGCGGCAGCAGTCTCCGCATCGGCTAAAGTAAAGTTGACACCGAAGTTTTTCGCCGGATCGGTGGGGTCGTTGATGACTCCAGACAAGCTAGGAACTGTTAAAAATGTAGAAGCTGCACTCGGTGCGATCGTTGGAGGAGTGTTAGCAGTCGTTCCAACAGTTGTAGTGAGAGTCGCAGTAGAGGAATTGTTGGTTTCGTTGCTTTCGGCGATCGTATTTCCCGGATCGGCAACGGACGCCCCAACAGCGCTGGTGACAGTACCCGTAGCAGTCGGAGTAACATTAACAGTCAGAATTGCACTGCCGCCTGGATTGATCGCACCTCCTGAAAAAGTAACGACTCCACCCGCTTGACTTACTGTATAACCGGCACCGCTAGCCGAATTGTATGTCACCCCCTGCGGCAGAGTGAAGTTGGCGCTAACTCCTGTCGCAGCAGCAGTACCGCTGTTGGCTAATGTCAGCGTGTAGTTGAAGGGAGTGTTAACCGTCGCTGTAGCAGGGGCGCTGCTGGTGATGGTTAAGTCGGGTAAAGGAGTTGTTGTGGCGATCGTCACTGCTGCTGCAATATGTGTTAGTGCAGTAGGATTAGTCACACTCGTAGCTGTGCGCGGAGTCGTCCAAGTACCCGTACCGGCATTGTAAGTTCCCGTTAACTTAGTAAACCTCCCGCCAGCAGGATCGGGAAAAAGAGTTGTATTAGTTCCATCCCCAAAAGTTCCCTGTGCATTCTCGTAGATATCATTTGTTGGCAATACATAACCGCCAGTAGCAGGATTTGCACTCCCTACACCCGTGCCAAAAAATACAGCATCAATCGGAACAGTTGTGCTAGTAATGCTGGCAACCGGAACGTCAAAAATCCCAATACCGTCAGCATTATCGCCTCCATTTCCTAGCACGCCGGTAGTGTTCAGAGATCCAAAACCATCACCCGCAGTTGTGCCTGTATTGATAGTTTTCAGCCAATTTGCCGCAGAAATATCTGTAGTGGCGGCACCGTTAATTAATTTGCCAGAACCCCCTACATAAGCAACTTGTCCCTGAGTGAGAGTACCTGAATTAATGCTGAAACCGTAAGTTAAAGCAGCCCCGCTAACCCATCCGTTGGGATTTGCAGTTCCATTATTTGCCCACACCACCGTGTATGGAGTCGCTGCAAAGTCGATCGCCTCTGTAGCAATTACCTGCAAATACTCGTAAGGACTATCTGTACCGGCTGGATTTGCCATGTAGCCCGAAATCACTAATTTTGCTGCCATAAGACTTTTTTCCCTAGTTGGCGATCGTTATTACTCCCAAAAACCGATACTAATAGCCTAAAGTTAAGGAATAGTAACTATTTATTTAAGTAATAGTTAATAAGTACCGATTAAAAATAATTTACGCGATTCTTTTCCAAATTATAGCTAATCTGGCTAATCCCAACAAGACAGGTTTGGGCCGCTCGCCCCACCGCACCTCTCACAAAATATCCACTCTTGTGATCTATCGCTACTAAAATCTGCACCTTCTGAACCAGCGGCACGGCTCGAGTTTGGCTTATAAGTGGTGCCTGTGGCTAAGCTGTTCGGGATTTAAATTGTATGTCAAAAAACAATAAAACTCTTGTGGGGTGGGCGTCCCGCCCGCCCCGAATATGCAATTTAAATGCGCGACAGCTTATTTGCAGCATCCAACACAATTTACATGGGTGCGGGTGGTAATTTAATTAGAGTAAGATAAGTTATTCAAGCAACATATCCGCCGCCGTCTCAAGTTTACGATCGGAATGCTATTCAAGCATTTCAGGACTCAGTTTTGGACAACTCTATGTAGGAGCCAAACAAATAAGTAAAATGTTGAAAAATTATATTGGGATGCCTCTAAGTAATCTCTTTCGGTTGGTAGCAAGGTGGCTTAAGCGAACAAGCAACATTATGGCAATCGCTACAGTTGTCGCTGTTGCCATCTTAGCCGGACACACAACATCGGCTCAACTCGCCGCTGCTTCCGAACCGTCTGAAGCACTGGCTTCGCTTAAAACCGTAGCAGTCCCTGAGCCACCAAACTTAGGAGAATTCGTCAAAAACAAACCGGCTGCAATTGCCTTAGGAAAAGCTCTGTTCTGGGATTTGCAGGTGGGCAGCAACGGAATGCAGTCTTGCGCCACTTGCCACTTTCATGCTGGAGTTGATAGTCGTGATAAGAACCAGCTCAGCCCAGGGCTGTTGCGGGTAAATGCCAGCGGTGAGGCAAATCCAGACATTACGTTTAATGCAGGTAAGGGTCCCAACTCTGTGCTGCAGCCAGGGGACTATCCGTTCCACAAGCTGGCAGACCCGAACAATCGCTTGTCGCAAGTTCTAGCTGACACCAACGATATTACAGGATCTCAAGGGGTAAGTCTGACAAAATTCATCGATATTGTCCCTGGTAGTGCGGTCGATCGGGTACAGGTTGTGCCAGATTCGGTCTTTAACGTCCAGGGCACCAACGTGCGTCAGGTAACAGAACGCAACACGCCCAGCACAATTAACGCTGTGTTTAACTTCCGCAACTTTTGGGACGGACGCGCCCAAAACGAATTTAATGGTGTCAATCCGTTTGGGTCAAGAGACCCAGGTGCCTATGTCCTGAAAGCACCGACAAAGCAATCCCCTCTGCAGCAGGTGAAAATTAGCCTCAAGAATTCAGCGCTGGCGTCCCAGGCAGTGGGCCCACCGCTAAACTCTGTGGAACAATCGGCAACGGGTCGGGTATTTGCTGATGTCGGGCAGAAGTTCGATAGCATTAAAGTCAAAAAGCTGCCTAGAGAGACGGGTAAAAAGCTTCGGGTGCTAGCGCCACTTGGCCAACAGCTTGTGCATCCCGAAGACAGCGTTCTGGGCACCTTGAGCCGTTGGCCCGGGCCCGGACTCAAAAATAAAAGTTACGAAAAAATGGTTGAGGATGCGTTTCACCGGCAGTGGTGGGACTCGAAGCAAATCATCAAGGTTGATTCTCAAGGAACTCGGTCTTTCAAGCAGCCGCAGGGAGCTTTGGCAACCGATGAGTTTACACTGATGGACTACAACTTCTCATTATTTTTCGGATTAGCGATTCAACTGTACGAGTCCACCTTGATTTCTGACGATTCACCCTTCGATCGATTTATGGAGGGAAACAGCAACGCCCTGACTGTACAGCAAAAGCAAGGCAAGAATCTGTTTGAAGGTAAAGCGGGGTGTATCAACTGTCACACAGGGGCTGAATTTACTGGCGCCTCCGTCAACCATGTGGAGGATGAACGGGTGGACCACCTGACGCTGGTAAATGGTGGAGAAGCTGTCTATGACAATGGCTTCAACAATATTGGCGTTCGACCCACTTGGGAAGACTTGGGCGTGGGCGGCAAGGATCCTTTCGGCCATCCCCTTTCAGAATCGCGGCTAGCTCAGCAAGGACTTTTTACGTCATTACTAAATGCAACTCCAAATGACACCGTCGGTGCAGATGAACATATTGCAGCAGAGGGTGCATTCAAAACGCCTGGACTGCGGAATGTGGAGTTGACAGGTCCCTACTTCCACAACGGTGGGCAACTCACCTTGCGACAGGTCGTTGATTTCTACAATCGAGGCGGGGATTTTGCTGAGAACAACATTGACAATCTCGATGCTGACATCCACAGCCTAGGACTCAGCGAGGAAGAGAAAACGTCTTTGGTCGCATTCCTTGTATCTCTGACCGACGAGCGCGTTCGCTATCAGCGTGCCCCCTTCGATCATCCACAACTGTTTGTGACGAATGGACATCCCGGAGATCAGAACGCCGTGACCAATGATGGCACAGGGCAAGCTACCACAACACTGCTAGAGTTGCCTGCGGTGGGTGCCAAGGGGACTAATACTCCTCAACCACACTTCTTGGGGGTTCCCCCGGAGCGAGCAACGACAACGATTACTCCGTCATCTACTACGCCATCATTAGAGAATCCACTTAAGGGAAGCATTACTGACGAAGACTGTCCATCAGGCTCAAAACCTAAGTTTGTCAGCGGAGGATATATGTGTGTCACTAAGTAATGATGAACTGCGGTATTGAACACCGCTTTAAAGGGGATTACCAGGCGATTTTCGCGGTTGAAGCCTGAGAAAACTCATGCGAGCGCGATCGAGAAATCTATCCTAATCCCCTTTGATATCATGTCCGGTCGAGGGACCGCGATTTTTGTAGGGGCCCGTGAGCAAACAATACCTGCCAATAATTGACCAGCTCAAAAACCCGCCCCGACCGGGATATTATGGTTAATCGATCGGACATGATATGAGTCCTCAACTGAACCGTTAAAATCCCCAACTTCTTAAAGAGGTTGGGGATTTTGTATTCATCGCTTGAGTGTGGATCCCCAACGAGCTGTGCAGGAGCCACACACAGATACTCAAACACCTGCTTCCGCATATCCAGGTTGTTGTTGTCGCCCTAGGGAGAGTTGGCGATCGTCCACCGAATAATCGGAAGGAATGAACCGTTTAACGCCCTGCTGTTTGGCAGCATCAATCAAGTTTTTCTGCCCGAGCACGGTCACTTCATTGTTGCCAACAGCCGATACAATAACATCTACCTCTGCACAGGCCCGCCGAAGGGTTTCACCCTTCATTAAGTCGCCTTCAACGATCCCTGCACTCTTTGCTTTCATTTCATCTATTTTCTGGCGCTTTTCTTGATGGCTTTCGTTGCTCGATCGCACCATTGCTTTAAATTCAACATTTCCTTTGTCGATCGCAGCAGCGACAATCTTAGAACCCAGAATTCGAGTATAACCGACAACCAGAACAATCAATTTTGTAGTCCTGATTTTCCTTGTAAAGTTTATAGTAAAGTTTATAGATTTATAACTAAAGCTCATGCTTGGATCGCCAGCTTTCCTGCTAATGCGACTTCAAAGTCGAAGGGTGGGTTCGGAGCTGGCTCAACTTTTCGGTAAATGGTTGCCAATGCTTGTGCTGCAAGGGTTGTGAGCCATTATCTCGCGGTTTGTTTTGGCACTCCTCCACCTTTTTTTCGGTCAGAAAACCCAACGTTGCGTCTGTTTTTTCACTTGATTCAGCAAGCCCTATGTAAAGTTGCACAGTCCACGCTCCAACAACCAGAACATACAAGGAAACAAAGCATCCTGAACCAGCGAGACGGCTCGAATTTGGCGGATAAGTGGTGCCTGTGGCTATTTGCCGCATCCAATACAATTTACAGGGGTGCGCGTGCTAACTTAATTAGAGTAAGATAAGTTATTCAAGCAACATATCCGCCGCCGTCTCAAGTTTACGATCAGAATGCTATTCAAGGATTTGAGGACTCTGTTTTGGACAACTCTATGTCGGAGCCAAACAAATAAGCAAAATGTTGAAAAATTTCATTGGGATGCCTCTAAGTAATCTCTTTCGGTTGGTAGCAAGGCTGCTTAAGCGAACAAGCCACATTATGGCAATCGCTACAGTTGTCGCTGTTGCCATCTTAGCCGGACACACAGTATCGGCTCAAGTCGGTCCTCCACCAGCTAATCCACTGGCTTCGCTTAAAACCGTAGCAGTCCCTGAGCCACCAAACTTAGGAGACTTCGTCAAAGACAAACCGGCTGCAATTGCCTTAGGAAAAGCTTTGTTCTGGGATTTGCAGGTGGGCAGCAACGGACAGCAGTCTTGCGCCAGTTGCCACTTTCACGCAGGAGTTGATAATCGTGATAAGAACCAGCTCAGCCCAGGGCTGTTGCGGGTAAATGCCAGCGATGGGCCAGATCCAGACATTATGTTTAATGCAGGTAAGGGCCCCAACTCTGTGCTGGTGCCAGGGGACTATCCGTTCCACAAGCTGGCAGACCCGAACTTGCGCTCCTCGCAAGTTCTACGTGACACAAACGATATTACAGGATCTCAAGGGGTAAGTCTGACAAAATTCATCGATATTGTCCCTGGTAGTGCGGTCGATCAGGTAGAGGTTAAGCCAGATCCGGTCTTTAACGTCCACGGCATCAACGTGCGTCAGGTAACAGATCGCAACACGCCGAGCACAATTAACGCTGTGTTTAACTTCCGCAACTTTTGGGACGGACGCGCCCAAAACGAATTCAATGGTGTGAATCCGTTTGGGTCAAGAGACTCTGGTGCGTTTGTCCTGAAATCACCCAGAAAGCAATCCCCTCCCGAGAAGGTGAAAATTAGCCTGAAGAATTCAGCGCTGGCGTCCCAGGCAGTGGGCCCACCGCTAAGCTCTGTGGAAGAATCGGGAACGGGTCGGGTATTTCCTGATGTCGGACAGAAGTTCGATCGGATTAAAGTCAAAAAGCTGCCTAGAGAGACGGGTAAAAAGCTCAAACAGCTACGGCCGCTTGGCACACAGGTTGTGCATCCCCAAGACAGCGTTCTGGGCAGCTCGAGCAATTGGCCCGGGCCCGGACTCAAAGACAAAAGTTACGAAAAAATGGTTGAGGATGCGTTTAAGCCGGAGTGGTGGGACTCGCAGTACATCATCAAGGTTGATTCTACAGGAGGAACTCAGTCTTTCAGGCAGCCGCAGGGACCCAGGGCAACCGATGAGTTTTCACTGATGGACTACAACTTCTCATTGTTTTTCGGATTAGCGATTCAACTCTACGAGTCCACCTTGATTTCTAACGATTCACCCTTCGATCAATTTAAGGAGGGAAACAGCAACGCGCTGACTGTACAGCAACAGCAAGGCATGGCTCTGTTTAACCAAGCGTGTGTCTTCTGTCACGGTGGGGCTGAAACGACCAACGCCTCCGTCAATAATGTGCAGAATCAACGGCTCAAACGGATGACGGTGGGAAATGCTGCACAAGCTGTCTATGACACTGGCTTCTACAATATTGGGGTTCGACCCACTGGGGAAGACAGGGGCGTGGGCGACAATGATCCTTTCGGCCATCCGCTTTCAGAATCGCGGGTAGCTCAGCAAGGACTCTTTCAGTCATTACTAAATGCAACTCCAAATCTAACCGTCGCTGCAAATGAACGCATTGTAGCCGAGGGTGCATTCAAAACGCCTGGACTGCGGAATGTTGAGTTGACTGGTCCCTACTTCCACAACGGTGGGCAAGCCACCTTGCGACAGGTGGTTGATTTCTACAATCGAGGCGGGGATTTTGCTGAGAACAACATTGACAATCTCGATCGTGGCATCCGCAACCTAAACCTCAGCGAGGAACAGAAAACGTCTTTGGTCGCATTCATGAAATCTCTGACCGACGAGCGCGTTCGTTATGAGCGTGCCCCGTTCGATCATCCACAACTGTTTGTGACGAATGGGCATCCCGGAGATCAGAACACCGTGACCAATGATGGCAAAGGGCAAGCGACCACAACAGTGGTAGAGTTACCTGCGGTGGGTCGCAACGGGACTACTACTCCTCAACCAAACTTCTTGGGCGTTCCCCCGGAGCGAGCAACGACAAAGATTACTCGGCCATCACCGAATCCACTTGAGGGAAGCATTACTGAGCAAGACTGTCCACCAGGCTCAAAACCTAAGTTTGTGAAGGGAGGATTTATGTGTGTCACTAAGTAATGATGGACTGCGGTATTGAACACCGCTTTAAAGGGGATTACCAGGCGATTTTCGCGGTTGAAGCCTGAGAAAAACCCATGCAGGGCGATCGTGAGATCTATGGCAATCCCCTTTGATATCATGTCTGGTCGATTACCCTGATTCCTGTAGGGGCCCGTGAGCCAATAATATTTGCCCCTAACGGACAATCTCAAAAACCAGCCCCGGCAATTGTATTATGGGCGATCGATCGGACATGATATGAGTCGTCAACTTAACCGTTAAAATCCCCAACTTCTTAAAGAGGTTGGGGATTTTGTATTCATCGCTTGAGTGTGGAGCCCCAACGAGCCAGAGCAGGAGTCACAAAGAGCTTGCTCAACTTTTCAATACATGGTTGCCGGTGATGCAAGGGTTTTGAGCCATTATATCGCTATTTTTTTTGCACTCCCCCACCTTTTTTCTGTCAGACAACCCAACGCCGCGTCTCCTTTTTCACTTTATTCAGCAAGCCGTATATAAAATCCTGACCTTTAACAAAATTCGAGATAATACAGCAGATTCTCGTCCATTTCTCAGACAAAAGTATCCTCGCCCAAACCTGGGACAAATTTCGACAATTTTTACCTAAAAATTGAGCAAAAACAATAAATTCTACAAGCGTTTAACAAGTATCCACCGCAACTCTAACGGGGGTGTTTGTTGCACGGGAAATAAATCGCGCCCGCTGGCCCAACTGACAAACCAAGGTGTCGGCGGCCACGCCGAATCAGGCAAATGTTTTTGTTCGTATTCAATCACCGATTCATCAGAAATAATTTCTAACGGCAAACCCTCTATTGCTGCTTGCAATTCTTGTCTGGTAATCAGATAAGACCAACACAACTCAGACATTTGTTTTGCCATCTCGTCGGGTTCGTACCCATCTACAGCTAAGAAAGTGCTGAATAAGATAAACCCGCCGCTTAAAACGGCATCGGACATTTTGCCGAGGAACAGGCGGACTTGTTCGGGGTAACGGAAGTGGGAGAGAACTTCGGTAGCAATGGCTAATTTGTACCGATAAGTTTTCATCCTCAATAATGGGTCTAAAACGTCGCCTTGGGTGACATTTATCGGTAAGTTTTCGGCGGTGGCTGCGGATGATAGTTTCTCGGCAAATATGGGTGTTAGTTCGATCGCATCTACGGGATGACCTAACCTTGCTAAGGGCAAACTATTGCGCCCTGGACCCGCACCGACATCTAAAATAGGTACTTTTGGGGGTTCGCCTAATTCGGCGGCAATGGCGATGACTTTGGCATCGGGATGGCTGCCGAATAAAGGTTCGGGGCGAATATCCGGCCAGCTATGATATTTCTGGGCCACTGATTCGACTTGAATCTTGGTATCCAGAGTAATGCCGCCGGCTAAACCGGTTTGGGAATTGGCGGGAAAGTATGAGACTATTAGATTAGCGTGGGGAGAATTTTTGAATCCTTCTGCTAAGGCGTTGGCAATTAATGTTCGCAAGTTTTCGGTTTGGGCAGCGTCGAGGTTTTGCCCGAGAAGTTTTAAGAAGTCTGAGAGGAATTTAAGATAGTCCTCTAGCATTGATGGCAAGCAAGGCAGAGAGAATTCTCCCTTGATGCCGATGCTCTTTTTGAGCCTTTCTTTGAGAATTAATTTCAGACGATTGGAGTCTGTCAGCGGCGGGCCTGTTTCGGGTGAGTCGCTGACGGGCAATTTGGGGACAGATGCGGCACTCGTGAGGTTTTTAGTCACAATATTTTCGATTAGATTCGGCAATAAGTGCGATCGCACCGAGCATAATCTTGTGCTCTTGTACTTGAATTCGAGCGTGCAGCGTTTCTGCTGTATCCTCAGGCAATACTGGCACCGCAGCCTGCATTAAAATCGGCCCGCTGTCTACTTCTAAACGGGCGATATGCACCGTACATCCGGTAATTTTAACCTTGGCGGCCAGTGCTTGCTCGACGGCACGAATTCCTGGGAAAGTCGGCAGTAAGCTGGGGTGAATGTTAATAACGCGATCGGGAAAAGCATCAAGTAAAACTTTGGTAACAATTCGCATCCAACCCGCCATCACTACCCATTCTACATCATATTTTTGAAAATTTTTGACAATTTTTGTATCTAATTCTTCGCGGCTTTTGCAGTCGCGATGATTGAGAAGAATCGAGGGAATGCCATATTTTTCTGCTCGGGCTGCGGCTTTGGCTTCGGGGTTGTTGTAAATTAATACTGGGATTTGAGCGTTGAGTTGTTGATTTTGGATTGCTCGGGCAATCACCTCGAAGTTGCTGCCGCTTCCTGATGCTAAAATCCCTAACTTTAACGGAGGATGAGCCGGAGCGATCCTCTGCGAGGGCTTCGCTAACAAACTTTTGCCAATCTCAGGAGAAATCAGGCTGGCATTGGAATTAACAGATACTGGATTAGCGGTCATTCGATTTTAGATTTTAGATTTTAGATTTTAGATTTGGGATTGATCCCAGGGATAAATTCGGGGGCTTGAGGATTTTAGATTTGAGATTTTGGATTGATTCCACGGATAAATCCGGGGGCTTGTACCATCAATAAATTCTTGTCATAAAGATAAAAACTATTCACTCGTCTTCTACAATACAGGTAAAGGGTAAGGTGTGCTTTGGCGCACTCTACATGGAGATATTGCCTAAGCCCTAAGTATATTTTTTTTTCGCTGACTTACTGATTCACTCTTATTCTACAATATTATCAAAAAACTCTTCCCTGAGAATCGAATAAATTTTTAGATCCCAATATCTGCCTTTCACAAATAGATGCTGTCGCAATATCCCTTCCAATTGCATCCCCACTTTTTCCATCACCCGAGCCGAAGCAATATTGTTAACCTCACAGCGAGCCATAATTCGATTCAGCAACATCTCCCGAAAGCCGAATTCAATAACTGCATTGACCGCCTCGCTCATGTATCCTTCTCCCCAATATCTTCGAGAAAGTGCGTAACCAATTTCCGCGCGGCTGTGTGTCATGCTCCATTCCACAAATCCGCAAGTGCCGATAAATTTTTTCTCGGCTTTATGGACGATTCCCCAATCTACAAGCTCTCGTCTTTTGTACATTTTTGTAATTGACTGGAGAAAATATTTAGTGTCTTCTATCGAGGTATGAGTTGACCACATTGTGTATTCTGATACTTCGGGGTTTGAGGCATACTCAAACATATCGCTGGCATCGCTTAAAGTTATTTTTCTGAGCAGGAGCCTTTCAGTTTCTATAGTGGGTAAATGGGCTAATATATCGAGAAGATTCATTTTGACATTGACCTATATTGTGATACCATTTAAAACTAAAAGCTAAAATTTACAAGCCAATGGTTCGGATAAAATTTGGGCGTTTTAACTGGTTAGATAATGATTCGATCGCAGCTTGGACTTTTCTGGCCCCAGCTTGGCTGTTTCTGGGTACTTTTTTGATTTGGCCGATCGCCTATTTATTTTACCTCAGCTTTACTAGCGGCAGCTTTACCCAGTCGGGAGTGCGTTGGATTGGCTTGAACAACTACTGGCGTCTAGTCACCAACCCGGATTTCTGGCAAATTCTCCAAAACACGATCTATTTTACTACTGCTACAGTCATTCCCAGTTTAGTAATTCCTTTGGGCTTAGCAGTTTTGCTAAATCGCTCGTTTGCTTGGCGAGGAGCTCTCCGCACCGCTTATTTTATTCCTTCGATTACCTCTTTAGTTGCAGTTGGCTTGGGTTGGCGGTGGTTGTTTCAAACCGAAGGCCCGGTGAATAATGCGCTAATGGATCTCGGTTTAAATCCAATTCCTTGGCTGAGTAGCACAGTTTGGGCAATGCCAGTGATAATTCTGCTCAGTGTTTGGAAACAATTAGGCTTTAATATGGTAGTATTTTTAGCAGGATTGCAAGCAATTCCGGTAAATCGTTACGAAGCGGCCCAATTGGATGGAGCTAATGCTTGGCAGCAGTTTTTATACATCACTTTACCCGGCTTGCGACCGACTTTAGTATTTGCTACTGTCACTACTGCTATTTTTACCCTGCGGAGTTTCGAGCAAGTTTATGTCATCACCGGTGGCGGCCCTTTGAACTCTACTAATTTGCTAGTTTATTATATTTACGAGCAAGCTTTTTCGCAATTTGATTTTGGCTATGCAGCCGCAGCCGCAACTTTCCTGATGGCTTTAGCTTTGATATTAGTCTATTTACAACTAAAAGTTTGGGGCGAAGATGCTTGATATCACGTCCGCTAGCATCCTTCGTGTATGGTTCGTGTATGGGCGGGGCGGGTTTACGAGATTGTTTCTTTTAGGCAATTATGGTTGGCAAAACCCGCCCCTACGCGCACATTATACAATTAATCATGCCCATTGCCCAATTACCAATTCCCAGTATGGGCGGGGCGGGTTTACGAGATTGTTTGTTTTAGGCAATTATGGTTGGTAAAACCCGCCCCTTGTATCTTAAAAGAGTGAGTCAGTCGATCGCCACGTCATTGATTAGATCATACCGACAATCAGGCGATTGAGCCGACAAGTGGGCGATCGTACCGACAATCAGTCGATCGAGCCGATAATCAGTCGATCGTACCGATAAGCGGGCGATCGTACCGATAATCAGTCGATCGAGCCGATAATCAGTCGATCGTACCGACACTCAGGCGAGCTTACCTTCTTCTTGGTAAATCTAAAGAAACAAGAAAAGTTTCTGATTAAGATGCAAGTTTCAGTGGAAAGTGCTGTTTAAGGACATCAGAAATTGGTGAAGTTGGCCCGCCCCTTAGACGGAATAAGTCTGTTGCGTAGATAAGCTCCCATTACTGATGACAGGCGCACATTAAGCTGGACAGTATCTTAGGCTCTCGATCTTTTGATCGGGAAAGCCTGCATTGACAAGGTTAGTCTTCCATTGCCTGTCGGTTCTTTCATAAATCGGAGTACATCTGGAGCAAACAATGACATCAACAGTCTTAGGTATAGACATCAGTAAAAGAGACTTTCATGTCTCATTGCTGACTGAAAGTCGTGCGACTAAACCCCAAAAGTTTACTAACAATATTCAAGGGTTTGAGAGTTTGCATAACTGGCTCAAAAAACAAAGTGTAGTCGAACTCCATGCTTGTATGGAAGCTACTAGCATTTACGGAGAAGCCTTAGCCGAATTCTTGTATGGGGCTGGGTTTCAGGTGAGTATCGTCAATCCGGCTCGTATTAAAGGGTTTGCCAAAAGCGAACTTCTGAGAACTAAAACAGACTCCGTAGATGCAGCATTAATTGCCCGTTTTTGTGCGGCGATGAAACCGTCTCTGTGGACACCAACCGCACCAGAAGTTAAGGAATTACAAGCCGGCGTTGCGACGGCTCGAATCTGTGAGCGAAATGGCTACTCAAGAACAGAACCGTTTGGAAACAGCTACGCCAACTGTTGCTGGACTTACCCTTGCACATTTGGAGTACCTAGAAGAGCAACAAAAACTGATCAAAAAACTGATTAGCGACCATTTCGACCAGCACCCACATTTAAAACAACAGCGTGACCTCTTGACCTCAATTCCAGGAATTGGTGAACAGACGGCCTCGGTATTGTTAGCTGAAATTCGTGAGGTTTCTGATTATACCAATGCTCGTCAACTAGCAGCTTATGCGGGTTTAACACCCTGTGAACGCAGTTCTGGGACTTCGGTTAAAGGCAAAACTCGTTTGTCCTGCACCGGAAATGTCCGACTACGAAAGGCGTTGTATCTGCCTGCGGTAGTGGCAATGCGTTACAATCCGTTGCTAAAAGCTATGAGTGAGCGATTATTGGGTCGTGGAAAGGTAAAAATGCAAGTGATTGGTGCTTTGATGCGGAAGTTAGTGCATTTGGCTTTTGGGATTTTAAAGTCCCAAAAGCCTTTTGATCCGAATTATTTGACTGCTACCCCTTGACAGGTCAAGACAGTATCTACGCGCACATTATACAATTAATCATGCCCATTGCCCAATTACCAATTCCCAATTTTATATTCCATGTGCTTTGATGTTTGTTCAGCTTTGGCTTTTCCCAAAAGCCTGCAGACAACGTACAAAGACATATCAATTCCCGCAGCAATTCCCCCAGAGGTGATGATTTTGCCATTATCTACAAATCGCTTATTTTCGATAATAGTTGTGTTGGGAGCTAATTCTCTCAATAACTCCAAGGCCCCATGGTGTGTAGTTGCTTCCAAATTTTCCAACAAGTCAGCTTTTGCCAAAAGCAGGGAACCCGTACAGACAGAAAGCACTAATTCTGCTGTTCGCGCACAATCTTTTATCCAATTAATAACTGCTGAATTATCGATTAACTTTCTCGTACCTTGTCCTCCCGGTATAATTAAAATATCCGGTGCCGGACAATTGGAAATAGTGCAGTCGGGATTTACGCTCAAACCGTTGCGGGCGTTGACAGAACCGGGATGTTCGGCTACGGTAGAGACTGCAAAAGGTCGTGAAGCGAAGCTATCCCGAAGGGAATCGCCCTCACTTAATTCTGATGTCACCGAAAACACTTCAAAAGGACCTGCAAAGTCCAGGACCTCGACATCATCGAACATGAAAATAGCTACGTTCTTAGTTGGCATAAGACATACTTTTGATAGACGGCAAAAATATCGGCGATTTGTTATCGTAGAACTGGTATAATTTAAGTTATTAAAGCTATGCCGAAAAATATTCGCCATCGCGCCCTAAAAATCTGTCTTTTGTGTCTGGCTTGCGGGTTAGCAATTGCAGTTGCGCCAATTGTTACGCCCGCTCAATCCACAACTCAATTAGAGTTTCGCATTACTCAATTAGAAAGTCAAATTTCTGAACTCAGAGGACAAATCTACAGTTTGCAGAATCAAGCTTCTAGAGTTAACCTGCCTCAGTCTCCGAACCGTCCGAGTTCTGGTCGCACAAATCCTAGAATGCTGTCGGGAGACCCGATGTTTGACAATTTAGCAACTTTGGCAATTGAAACTAAGCAAGATGTTATCAAAATTAAAGAGCGGTTGTCAAAGCTAGAATCGTCTAGAAATCGCTAGAGAAGTCATTAGTCATTAGTCATTAGCCATTAGTCATTAGTCATTAGTCAGAAGGAAGGGGTTCAAGGGAAGAGGGAAGAAGTCTGTAGTCATTAGTTAGAAGGATGAAGTCATATTCTCGCCAACCCAAAACTCAAAACTCTCCCCCTCTCCTTCTCTCCCACTCTCCGACGTTGAGGTCGAGAACAGCAGGGTCTGCTAAAAGTTAACTTGCAGAACTATTCAATGATATGGAAATAAAAGGCTGCTACCACAAAATTGATAGCTAACAGCAACAGAAACCAGCCTGCGCGAAAGGTGTAAGGGAATTTGCCCGTTTTCATCACGGACTCGGATTTTAATTGGTTCTTCGCTATCTCTGCCATAGGTAAAGCTCCTAATTCATAATGTCACTGTATTTACAAATAGCAGAGAGCGTCGCACTTATGCACAATCCTCTAGAGTTATTTTTTGTAACAAGGAGTTTATACCGAGTGGAATTCAGATTAATTTCAATCGCTCTCTCCGGCGTGGTAGGAACTGCGGACGAGAGGCCCCGATCGCACGCGCTCAAACCCCATCTCCCGGGCGATCGACCCGAAACGGTCAAATTCGGTCGGCGTCCAGTATTTACGCACTGGGAGGTGCTCTAGAGATGGTCTCATGTATTGACCGAGGGTGAGTCGATCGCACTTGGCATCCCGCAAATCGGTCATCGCTTCGAGTATCTCGGCTTCGGTTTCCCCGTGCCCCAACATCAAACCCGATTTTGTGGGAATAGTTGGGTCATATTGCTTGACAATACGGAGAACGTCGATCGAGCGATCGTACTTGGCCCCCCTCCGCACCGGCCCTTGCAAGCGACGCACCGTCTCAATATTGTGGTTGTAACAAGCCGGTTTAGCCTCCACCACCGTGCGAATCCGATCTCGCTGCAACTCATCGAGGCCGAAATTCTCCCCCTCTGAACTCCTCCCCATTCCCCCCCAAAAATCCGGCGTCAGTACCTCAACTTCAGTATCCGGGTTAAGAAGGCGGATTTGGGCGATCGTCCTTGCAAACCAACCCGCACCCCCATCCGGCAAATCATCCCTCGCCACCGAAGTCAGCACCGCATAGCGCAAACCCAACAACTGCACAGCCTCGGCCACCTTTTGCGGTTCCTCCGGGTCGAGGGGCATCGGAGAATGACCTTTATCTACTTGACAAAAAGCACAAGCCCGGGTGCAAGTCGGCCCCATCAACAAAAAAGTCGCCGTTTTTTGCGCGTAGCACTCGCCCCGGTTGGGACATCTGCCCTCCTCGCAAATCGTGTGAATTTGCCGCTGTTTAATAATTTTTTGCACTTGGGAAAGTTCGCTAGCTTTGCCCACAGGCCTGCGTAACCACTCCGGCATCGCCTCGATTTCACCCCGCATTTGGGCAGCAACTGCTTTGACAGTAGGAGTTTTAGGAGTTTGGGGCGACATAAAATTAAGTGGCTATTGAGTTAATTTCTTTGATCGTATCCGAAATCAAAGTCCCTGAACTTGTAGGAGTATAACCCCAAATCAGAATTGCGCCTCCAGTTGGGCAAAACTAAAATCGCCCAGAATTCTGGGTAGAATTCTCTTAGGGATATACTTAAGGTTGCGAATCATCACTCATTACTGAAGGAGTCAGTCGTGGCTGGTCAAAAAATCTTAGTAATCGATGACAGTAAAGTCATCCGAGTCCGAGTCCGAGAGATGTTGCCTCAGGGTAACTTTGAAGTTCTAGAAGCAAAAGACGGCGAAGAGGGACTCAAACTGATCCGTCAAGCCCGTCCGAATCTAATTATGTTAGATTTCCTACTGCCCAAAGTCAGCGGTTGGGAAGTGTATCAAAAAGTGCAAGCCCATCCGGAGCTTTCTAAGATACCTTTGGTGATCATGTCGGGCCGCGAAGAAGAGGTGATGGAGAAAATTCCGAAACCCTTCGAGAAGCATTTTTTTGCATTCATCGCCAAACCCTTTGAGAAAAAGCAGCTAACCGAGGCGATCAAATCGGCGATGGTACTGGCGAAAAAGAAACCAGTGCCCGAAGCCCCAGCCGCCGCCCCAGCAGCCAGTCCCGGAGCGGGCGCCGCCGACATTCAGGCGATGACTGTGAAAATGGCGAAAATGCAAGCGGAAATTGATACACTCAAAAAACAAATGACTCAGGTGATTACGATCATCAAGCAGATGAAATCGAAATAATTCTGCTGTCTTTTCAAGGCACTGATGTAGAAAGCACTTATGTAGAAGAAAACTTCCACACCGTGAAACTTTCTCGCTTTGTCTCAATGGGTTCCCTTGTATCGGCATTTTTTTGCCAAATTGATTGTTTGAGCGAGTGCGATCGCCAACAGCCTGCAACTGGTTTCTCAAAATTCCCGTGAGAAAATTAATTAAAAGTTAAAAATCAAACAAGGGAGGAAATTAATTATTAATTTATATTAGGATTTTTAATTCCCGCTCGTTCCACGCTCAATAATCAACTCCTCAGTCTCATTTTTTTGGTTAATGACTAACGACTATTCCGATTTTTTGCCTCAACTGCGTGCCTCAACTGAGCAATTATTGAAAAGATTAGACTGCTTCGATCAAGCGCAGGTATTAGCGATCGGAGATTTGACCTTGGACGAGTTTCTTACCGGACAAGTAGAGCGAATTTCCCGCGAAGCACCTGTGTTGATTTTGCGCTACGAAAATACTCGGCAACTACCCGGAGGTGGCGCAAATGCTGTCTACAATTTAGCCAAACTGGGAGGCAAAGTAAAAGTTGCTGGTTTGGTGGGAAAAGACGACCAGGGAAAGGCTTTGTGCGGTATTTTTGAGGCGGCGGGAATTGATACGGCGGGCATTTTAATCGATTCGCAGCGTCCAACTGTCACCAAAACTCGAATTTCCGGACACGCGCGGCAGTCGGTGACTCAGCAAATTGTCAGAGTCGATCGCAAATCGGACGAGTTGCCGGATTTAGATTTGCAATTGCAATTGTCAGACTACATCCGGCAGCAAATACCGACAGTAGATGCCGTGGTTTGTTCCGACTACGGCGACGGAGTTTTGACGAATTTGGCGATCGAATCGGCAGTGGTTCCCGGCAAAACAATTGTAGACGCTCAAACAAATTTGCAGCGATATTCCGGAGCGCTGCTGTTTACTCCCAACTTGCCCGAAGCCGAGCAAGCAGTCGGATATGCTATCAAAAACCCTCAAACTTTAATGCAAGCAGGACGCGATTTGTTGAACTTAACTCAAGCTCAAAAAATCCTGATTACTCGCGGTGAAGAAGGGATGAGTTTGTTTGAAAAGGTGAACGGCGAAGAAATCAAAAATTCACCTTCTCCAACATCCACTTGTGAAAACGGGGAATTTGCCATTCAAAGTTGGGACATTCCCCCTTTTAACAAGACTGATGTATTCGACGTAACCGGTGCTGGAGATACAGTCGTAGCAGCAATGACTTTAGCTTTGTGCGTCGGTGCATCCGGTTGGGAAGCTGCTGTTTTGGGCAATTTGGCGGCTAGTATTGTTGTGCGTCAATTCGGTACGGCAACGACGACTGCAGAGGAAATGAAAGAAGCTTTGAAAACGATGATTGCACTATAGCATTTTGTCAGGTGCGGATCGGTCTGATTTTTGATGGAAAATGGGGGATTTTTAAGGGATCCGCACCCTACATTAGACTTGAATGGGATGCCTTCGCTTTACTGGTTACTGGTTCCCAGGCAGAGCCTGGGAACCAGTTAAAGAGCCTGGGAACAAGTTAAAATTCCCAATTCCCAATAACTACTTACTCTGTTTCAAAATTTGTCCCTTGTCCTCAATTGTCAAACCGCTATTGGGAAAATCGCTCTTTGTCAAACGGCCAATCAACCCCACACTCCTAAAATTGTTATCAACAGACGGAATGCCTCGCCCGTCAAGTTGGATGGGGATAATCTTACCAGAAACAAAATCTCCTCGCGGAGTCATTTTCACATCCAAAATCAGAGATTGACCGAGTGCTCCTGCTGTGGACAAAGTGCGATAACCCAAAAAATTGCCCAGGGAATAAGCAATCAATTTCCCTTTATAAAGTTCCATAGCTCTAATAACGTGCGGGCCATGTCCCAAAATCAAATCTGCTCCCGCATCAATCATCGTCCGCGAAAACAAAACCATATTTCCCCGGTTTTCTCCGTAAAATAATTCGTTTTTATTTCTCACATTCAGAGCTCCTGTTCCTTCAGCTCCAGCATGAACTGATATCACTACAATATCAGCGTTTTGCTTCGCTTTTTTGACAACCTCTGCTCCCGCTTTCAATTCCAGCAAGGAATTGTGAACTTCGCCGTAGTTGCTGAAACCGATAAAGGCAAAATTCACGCCCTTGACATTTTGATAAACAATTTGATTTTTTTTACCGACAGCCTTCATGCCGTTGCTATCGATGTTTTTAATCGTGTCCTTAAATCCCTGCTCGTTAAAATCGTAAGAGTGATTGTTGGCAATATTCAAAATATCAAAACCAACATCTTTGAAGATTTTGGCATAACTCGGGGGCGTCCGAAAGGCAAACAGCATTCGTCCGCCGCCTGCTTTGGAACTGTAAGGATAATCGGTCATCGTGCTTTCAAAATTGCCAAACAGAATATCAGCTCCTTTGAGGTACGGTTTTACCGACTCCAATAAAAGCTCTTTTTTTGCAGGCAGTTTGTTGTAGGGAAAATTCGTGCCCGGGATCATGTCGCCAACTGCTTTGATGCTGACAGTTGCGGGGACAGTGGCAGGTTTTTTTGTAGCCGCAGAGGGCGATTTTGGAGCTGGAAGGGGTTTGGCTGCGGGTGCAGGTGGGGGGGTCGAGCTCACTTTTTGTACCGCAGGCTTTGACCTTAGAGGGTTATTAGTAGGGGTGCTTGAGGATTTGTAAAGTTGAGAGGCCAGAACAAAACCGAATATCGGCACGAGAATCAGACTCAGAGCACGGGTTGACAGCCCAGATTTTTTAGTTTTAGTACCGACTAACTCGGGCTGCGGTGATGGCTTTTGCTGCCGTTGGTTTGTGGGTTTGGGAGTTGGGATTTGAGGGGGTTTGGGCTGGGATTTTTCTGGTATTTGAGTGTAGGCAGTTGTGACATTTTGAGTTGTTTCTAGCTTTGGCAAAGTCACAGGAATTGGGGAAGCGGGTAGACTCGCGGCAACGGCTGCACTCGCGGAAACTGCTGCACTCACGGGTGCGGGAGTCTGGCGTTTTTTTAATTCTATCGTCTGAGTCCAAGCCGGCAATTGCTGCCCACTCCGCCGTCCGTAAACTGTCAGCGAGTAAACGTTATTTGGTTGCAGCCGCTGCAACCCTTTGACTGCGACTCGGAGACAGGCTTCTTCTGCAGGCAATTGTTCTGCTTCCAGCAGCAGGTGCAGGCTGTCATTTTCCCGGCTGGCTTTAGCCGTGACGCCGAAGCTTTCGAGTGCTTGGCCGATCAGAAATGCGATCGCCCGGGCATCGCCTTCTTTTGCTAAATTTAAAATATCTTGTTGGCTCACCAATGCCTTTACTCTCACACTAGAAATTTAGCTCGATCTTATATCAAATTTGGCTGCACAGGATTAAATACTGATTGATTTAAATTAAGTAAGTGGGTACAAATAAACAAAACGTGGGGAGAGGGGCCTGCCTGAAACAGTCTACTCGCTCTCACTATAGCTCCTAACTAAACCCGCCCCTTGTTCGACAAGATAGTATGATTTTTTGCGCTTGCTTGCTGAATACAATATTTCCTAACGGTTATCTTAGCCGATCGCCCAAACACTTCTATCCGCCATAATTCCCCCCCTTGAAATTAACCTTAGTCAAATCAGCGCTCTCTTTCTTACAGCATTTTCGATAAAAAAACCCGGTTTCTGCGATCGAGAGTGCGTCTTAGAATGTAATGAAAATATTCGGTTTATTGGCTAATAATACACTATCAGAAGAACTACTGAGACACTCTATTAGATTGTTATAGCAATCCTAAATCAGTTTCAATAACTGGTTTAACTGGTTCCCAGGCTCTGCCTGGGAACCGATGTCCAGAGGCTCTGCCTCGGCGGAGACTATGGAGGCAGAGCCTCCGGATATGCGTTACCAGGCTCTGCCTGGTAACGAGTAACGGGACTTAAACAAATTTTAAGCCCAAACAAAGCCTAAACTGGCTTTATAAGCGGAGAATACGTCCCAATTTTGGTTCAACCATTTCACAAACCTAAAAGATATGGCTGTCCGAAATGCTTCGAGTGCATAGCGTAAAAGTGTTTAAAGATTTGTTTGCCCATCTACGCCTTAATCCTCCTGTTAAGGTATGCCAGAGAATGAAAGTGTAGGCACAAAACACCATAATAAAATGTCTTTTCAGGCTGGTTTCATCTCTGATTTGATATTCATTTAACCCCAACCAGCCCTAGGCTTCCCGATAGAAAACTTCGACCCAATTTCTTTGTGAATAAGTTTTTACTATCCACTCCTCTGTCGCTGTTGATAAGTCTACATTACTCATCAAATAATCTATTTCAGTGGCGGTATCGAAAGTATCTGCATTCATGACGATCGCTATTACTTTCTTACCCGTGCATTTTGATAATTCGACTTCTTTAATTGCTACCCATACTGTTCTCGGTTCTTCGAGATTGAGTTGAACTTTTGTGAAAGCCTCTAGAGGCAAGGCTTTGGTTAAATTGTCAACTCGAATTTCCTCTGTTCTATCTACTGTTTTTTGAATGATTACTTTGCGATTCTTGGCGATGACTCCGATGTATTTTAATTTTCGGCTTTCTAATTCTTGTAAAAAACTGGTGTTATTACCATACCCTGCATCCATCAAGACTATTCCTGGCTTATAGCCTCTCGCTAAGGTTTTGTCGATTAAATTTATGGCTATTTCTGGCTTTTTCTTGAATTCTGGGTCATCTTTTCCGAATGGTAATGAATCGGCTTTTTTATATAATTCAATATCTAATGGTAGGCTCTTCTTACCATCATATAGATGACTTGTAACTACTACTACCCCATTATCAGTTTTTCCGATTTGTCCGATGTATTGTCTTCCTACACCTGCGGTAAAGTTACCACTTTTTCGGTGACCTGAATCATCTATTATCAGGCTAAATCCTCGACTAATCTTGGCGCAAGTTACACTGATTCATTACGTCTAGGCGACGTTGATTGACCTCATTGAATGACCAAGGCGCTGCTGTTAAAAAATGATGTAATTTGTGGTAAGTTACTCCCACGGCGTTTGCTGCCATCTGCGACAAGTTTTTTCGCTCCCGAGCTCCCAATAATCCCCCTAAATAGTTCCTAAACTCTCGTTTTTGGGCAAGATGACCAAAAATATCGTCAAATCTTTGACACCATCTATCGAAGCAGGGGGGCATCGCGGCAGGGGTTGTCTCTTTCATTGGTCATTCTTTAACGTTATAT
>NZ_JANMZH010000392.1:0-28750 GCF_031383065.1 Microcoleus sp. OTE_8_concoct_300
GTTAAAGGCGAATACAAAACGTCGAACGTCGTTAGTATATCCAAGGCGGTAACAAGCATTCATCGGGGGAGAATTCCTCCCCCCCCATCCAATGTAAAGCCGTCCTAAAAGGACGGGGTTTCAAACCCATATTTCTGATGAACACCAAAACTTCCAAATCCGGCAAATTGATGGTGGGGATTGCTGCAAGCGCGATCGCATCCTGTGCTCTGTTCTCCCCTCAAGCAAGCTTCGCTCAAGCCAGCGGTTTAAATAATGCCCAACCGCTGCAAGACTTTCAAACTCAAGACAATACCGACCCATTTTCCGGCCGCAGCAGCGGCAGCGGAATATTTGATTTAATTCACAGATCCCAATTGGGAGGTGGCCGCAGCATGGAAGAATTTAGTACCGAACAGCGCCAAAATTTGAACGATGCGGCCGCAGACTTTCGGAACAAACAGCGCCTACTACTGGAAAACCAAGCTGTACCTTCAGAAGGGGCGATCGCACCTACAGAAATTACCGCCCCTGTCCCTTAAATTGCTTTCTTAGTCCGCGCACCATCCGGACTTCGTTTGTCTAGCAGCGGTTTCAACCACCGAGTTTTAATCTTTATTTATTAGTCCGCGCACCATCCGGACTTCGTTTGTCTAGCAGCGGTTTCAACCGCCGAACAATCTAAAAACCATCGCCCTTAATCCCGTTCCAACCACGCCCGCATTTTACCCGGATTAAGCAAACCGTAAGGATCGACCAACTGTTTAAACTGCAACTGTTCCACATTAATACTTTTCATCCCTCCATCTTCCAATATATAAGTGTGAGGATTAGCAATCATTGCGCCTTGCTCTTCGTGATAGCGAATAATTTCATTGAGCCGTGATTCCGTAGTGTAGCGAACTATTTGCAAAGCTGCGGCGATCGCCCTGCCATTCATTCGCAAAAACTCCAAGTGCATCATCACCTCATCCCCATAATAATTGTACAGTTCCTCAATCAATTTCAAACCTTTATCTGGGGGAAAAAGCGTCTGCAAATAAGTCAGAGACGGGTCAGCGCTGCGAGCGTGCAGAGTTGTATGATTCCAAGTAAATTCAGCAATTGCTGCACCTTTGCTCGCTGCTTGCGCGTTTTTTTGATAGCAAATTGTGCCACCATATTCGCGCACCAAATCTTGCAGCGGTTCCAGACAAGATTCAGCTACCATTAACAAAGCGCAGTGCTTACCTTCAGGAATCTCCTCGCGGAAAGCAGCAAAATAACCAGGAATCGGCCAAGCACAAACACAAATTAGTTTTTTGATAATTCCGTCAGCATCGCCCAAAGCTTTACCGAAGTTAGCCGATGTCATAAAATCGTCAAAAGCCACGATGATTTCCGCCCAAGCATAAGCAGGGGCGAGGGGAATTTCTAACTCAGTAATAATCCCATTTGTGCCGTAAGCGTGATTTACTTTTTGCACTTCATCGCCGCGCAATTCGATGACGCGGGGATCGTCTTCCATTGTAACGACTCGAACCGCATGAAGATTTCCCCGATCGCGCAATTGCCCGTAAGTTATCGAACCAATCCCCCCGCTACCGCCGCCAATAAATCCCCCAATCGTTGCGGTGCGATAGGTTGAGGGAACCATCCGCAATTCCCAACCACTTTCTCGCGCTTGTTTGTCGAAAACCGACATTTTCACCCCTGGTTCTACGCAAGCTAAACCCGGTTTTATCCAGCGGATACTGTTCATTTTGGTGGTATCTAAAATGACGCCGCCCTTGAGGGGAATGCACTGCCCGTAATTGCCCGTTCCTGCACCTCTGACAGTTAGCGGAATTTTGGATTTGACGCAGGCTGCTGCAATTCGCAAAACTTCCGCTTCGCTGGCGGGACGAACTACTAAATCTCCTGTTTTATCACTTAAGAGAGGTTGCAAAACAGGACTGAAGTGATAATAGTCTTGAGATAGCTTGACAACTTGCGCGCGATCGCTAATTATTTCGATTCCCGAGAGTTCCGAAGAAAAAGCATCCCAGTCAATACTTTGAATCGCAGTTGCAGTCATTTTTTTTCCTTTATGCTCGCACTATTATATCAAATCCGCGCTTCATCGTCCTGTATTCATCTCTCTGTTCTGGAGACTCTGCGTTAAGAGCGTACTCTGCGGTTTAATCATTCCAATGCAACCGGAATTCATATTATATATTTTCTCAAGCAGAACTTAGTAACATAAAATACTAACTGCCATCTTTATTTAAGCAGTAAAGTGCTTATTCGCGCAGCCTACACATAGAAGTTCTGCCTGCAAGACTGCTTTTTTCAATTAACAAATCCCCCAAACACCGCCATACCGTAGTATTTCCAAGGAACTGCAACAGTGTCAAATCTAGCATTTACCAGCATTTCCAACTGTGCCGAAAGTGTAGCTAGGCGATCGGGACTAGAATATCCGTAAGAGACACTCTTCCCCACATTTGCGCGAATTTGTGCTAAGGTTTCCCCCTGATTTAGCGCCCAATCTTCTCGCGCCGCTTGATAAATATCTTTCATTGCTGCTGATTCTGCTAAAAGAGAATCGGCATTCCAAAAACAGCCACCAGCATTTAAACTTTCGCGAATGCGTTCAAACAATTTCAACTTCATCTCATCCTCAAGATGGTGAATTGCCAGAGATGAAATGCAAGCATTGAATTTATCGCCCAAGCCTGAGAAATTTGGATTGTTCGCCCATTCTCCAAAATCCATTTCTATGCCAGTCCACCGGGCTGCGTATCCTGCCGACTCTATTTTGTCGCGGGCAAAATCAAGCATTCGCGGCGAGTAATCGACAGCCACTATTTCCGCAGACGGGTAGCGTTGGAGAACTTTTAAAGTGAGTTCCCCCGTACCGCAGCCGAGTTCTAAAATGCGGTGGTTTACGCTAGCAATGCAGCCTGCTAATACATCCAGCATTTCGTCATATTTAGGTAAAAGCCGCCGAATGCCGGTATCAAAATTGGCAGTATTGACGAAAACTTCTCCCGGATAAATTTCGTTGCGCGCCGGTGAGGCAGTAGAGTCAGAATTCACGATCGCCAACCATAGACTACAATTGCTATCCTAACCGAGATCGAACAAAAAGTGCGTGAAGTAGGGACAGAACACTGCCGCGTCCTTACTCGATCATCTATACTTCACTCAACAGAAAACCACTATAAACTTATGCGTATTTTTACGGATAACCGAAACAATCGCGGTAAACAATAATTAACCCTCCCTTGCACCAAAAGAGTCTTGCTTTACCCCGGACGCCAGCAAAACAGTCTGAACCAGCAGTGTTATGTTAGTAGTGCATAAATTGAAATCCAGATTAAACCTCACACTTGAGGATACCATGCGCCAGTTGATTTCTCGCAGTCGGGTTGCCATCAGCCAATTTATTTACAAGGGAATTCTGCTTGCGGTGACAATTTTATTTTGTGTAGGTGTAGGAGTAGCGATGGCAAATATGTATCGTCTTTCCTCCTCGCTAATCGAATCGCAAGCCCTCCAAAATGCCACCCTCTATGCCCAAGCTATTAAAGAAGCCCGCACCCTTTACAGTTCCGATATTATCACTCCTCTAAACACCGCTGAAGTAATTAACTTTACCCACGACTACAACCCGACAAAAGTAACTGTTCCCGTACCGGCTACTTTCTTAATAGAACTAGGCAAAAATCTCACAAAAAAAAATCCCCAAGTATCACTTCGTCTCTACAGCGACTACCCGTTTCCCTGGCGACGAGAAGAAGGCGGAGTCCGAGACGATTTTGAACGGCAAGCTATTACCTATTTAACTAAAAATCCGACAAAAAATTTTTTCCGAGTTGATAATTTTCGCGGCAAGCCAGCCTTTCGATATGCCGAGGGAGATATTCTAAGTTCTAGCTGCGTTAACTGTCACAATACTCACCGCGACAGTCCTAAGACTGATTGGAAAGTAGGAGATCTGCGGGGTATATTAGAAATTACTCAACCTCTCGATACCCTCACTGAAAATACTCAAAGTGAACTTAAAAACCTGTTTTTACTGTTAGTAGGACTTTCATTTTTAGGGGTTACAGGATTAATTTTAGCTATCAGCAGGTTACGCCAAAATGCTAAACAATTAGAACAGCGCGTCAGGGAACGCACCGCACAATTGCAAGAAACTAATGTAGAATTGCTGAAAGAACAGGAAAAGAGCGATCGCCTGCTGCTCAATATTTTACCCGAATCGATTGCTGCTAGGTTAAAAGACGGTCAAAGCAGTATTGCTGACGGCTTCGCAGAAGTCACGATTTTGTTTGCGGATATCGTAGGCTTTACCGTGCTTTCAGCCCAAAGATCTCCCGAAGAATTGCTCGATTTCCTCAACGAAATCTTTTCAGCCTTCGATAGTCTGACAGAAAAGTATGGCTTGGAAAAAATCAAAACAATTGGAGATGCTTACATGGTAGTGGGAGGTTTGCCAAACCCCAGCACCAACCACGCCGAAAGCATTGCGGAAATGGCTTTAGATATGCAGGAGGAATTAGCAAAATTTAATGCCAAACATCATGCAGGAATTAACATTCGCATCGGCATCAATACCGGGCCTGCAATTGCGGGAGTTATTGGCACTAAAAAATTTATTTACGACCTCTGGGGCGATGCCGTCAATACAGCATCCCGCATGGAATCCCACGGGATTGCCGGCGAGATTCAAGTCACACAATCAACTTACGATATCTTGCAAAATAAGTATCTGTTTAAAGACAGAGGAATTATCCACGTCAAAGGTAAGGGCGATATGAATACTTATCTGCTTGCAGGCAGGTTAGCCAGCGCACTTTCCGTTTAATTTGTTTATTATATTATTAAGGGGTCTGCTAGTTAGTCCGGAGTCAGTCAATTTTAGATTTTAGATTTTAGATTTTAGATTTACTGCACAGGTGAATCTGAGAATTTGAACTTTGGTCTAAAATTTTTATATATCCACGAGTTAAGTCGGGGGCTGGTATCCGTTGTTGGGCGGGTCATCAGTCATTAGCCGTTAGTGCTTAGCCAAGAAGTAACGCTTAACGGTTGCTGGCTTTTGACTGCTGACAATTACAGGAATTACACAGGGGATGTGAGAAAGGCGGTTTCTGCGCAGTTGCTTCGTTGGCCAACCCAAAATTTATTAGAAAAAACCCGGTTTCTTTTCCTATTCCCTAAACTAGCCATTTGCAAAATAGTAAATTTTATGTACTTGCGAATTTTATCATTCTTGAGTTTTTTCAAATCTCGCTTGTCTAGGCAAATAGCTTTGTGGGTATTTGCTAGCATTCTTGCCATAGAGGGAATTATTTTAGTTCCCTCTTATTTTCGGCGCGAAAATGAACTTTTAAGTCAACTGGAACAGCTATCTCGGGCGACTGTTGATTCCCTAGAGTTTTTGCTTCAACAAGATATTTCCGATCGCACTTTCTTCCAAGAAGAAGTAAAAAATATTACTAAGGATTCTCAAGTAGTGTTAGGACTGTCTATTTACCAAGCTAACGGTCAGCTAATATATACACTTGGCGAACCGCCAGAAATCAGTTTACAGCAACTAAAAAAAGCTCGTATAGTTCACAAACACAATTTCGATGGCAAGAGGTACGATATTGCTTGGACGGAGCGACATTTTGGAGGCGATTACATCTTAATTGTTCGCCACGATGCTTCCACCGTTCAGCCCGAACTATACGCATTTATAGCACGGGTTGCTGTTCTAGTCATCATTATATCAGCCTTTGTCACTTCTGTGACTATGTTCTTTTTAGGGGTGACAGTAATTGCACCTATCTTGAGATTGCGCGATGACTTGATCGCTGCTGGAGACGCTTTGAGCAAAGATCGAGAACAACCTGATTTCTACTCTCTGTCTGTCAAGCGCGATGACGAGTTGGGAGAACTCATGGTCGCATTCAATCAAATGTTTCACCGAGTATACAAGGAAATCGCACAGCGGAAACAAGCTGAGGAAGTATTGCGCGCCGAACAAGAAAAGTCGGAACGTTTATTACTAAATATCTTACCGGCCATGATTGCCGATCGCCTAAAACAAGGTCAGATAAATATTGCGGATGGATTTGCCGAGGTTACGGTTTTGTTTGCTGATATTGTGGGCTTTACCGAAATATCTTCGCGCACGTCTCCTGAAGAATTAGTCAAGTTGCTTAACAAAATATTTTCATGTTTCGATAGCTTGAGCGAGCAATACGGCTTAGAAAAAATTAAGACGATAGGTGACAATTATATGGTAGCAGGCGGTTTACCGCTTCCCTGTACAAATCACGCCGAATCTATTGCCGAAATGGCCCTGGAAATGCAGCAAGAAATTATGAAATTCCGGGACGAATGCGGTCAATCTCTCAATATCCGCATTGGCATTAATACTGGGCCTGTTGTAGCAGGTGTCATCGGCACTAAAAAGTTTATTTACGATTTGTGGGGAGATGCTGTGAATACAGCAAGCCGCATGGAATCTCAGGGGCTTCCGGGTAAAATTCAAGTTAGCACCTCAACTTATGAGTTGCTGTGCGATAAGTATTTGTTGGAAAAGCGCGGTAAAATTAATGTTAAAGGCAAAGGAGCAATGACGACTTATTTGCTGAAAGGCAGAAAATTGTAACTGACAAATTTAACCGTGGCCGGGGAATACGTGATAGGGCGGCAGACGTTGCAGGGCAGCCGCCTTCAACTCCCAACTAGATTTTTTTTAACGAACCGCGAAGACGCGAAGGACACGAAGGAAAAGAAGAAGTAAGAAGAAGTAAGAAGACAAAATAAAAAGTTCACCAGGGAGTAATTATTGCTATATTAAAATGCAGGTTAATATTAGTGAGAAAGGCAAAAATGACGGGTAATGAGGAACATGATTATTCAATTTCACAGATTTGGCAGCCCTTCACGCAAATGAAAACGGCTGCCCCGCCGCTGAAGGTAATTCGCGGCAAAGGATCGGTGTTGGAATTAGCAGACGGGCGGCAAATTCTCGACTGCATTTCTAGTTGGTGGGTGACTGTTCACGGGCACAGCCATCCGGTTCTGGCTGAGGCTCTTTATGAACAAGCCCAAAAGTTAGAACACGTAATCTTTGCGGGATTTACTCACGAACCTGCCCTGAAACTTGCTAGTAAGTTGCTAACTCATACGCCTGCTTCTTTAACGCGGATTTTCTTTTCTGATAACGGATCGACTGCTGTTGAAGTTGCTCTGAAAATGGCTTTTCAATATTGGCGCAATCTCGGAGAAACTAACCGCACTAGCTTTATTAGTTTTGAGGGAGGTTATCATGGCGATACTGTGGGCGCGATGTCTGCTGGCAGAAGTTCGCTGTGGTGGGAATCTTTTGCACCTTTAATGTTTGCTGGGGATGTTGTTCCTTTTCCGGCGACTTTTGACGGTGATGAGGAGGTGGAAAGCAAGGAGGCGGCGAGTTTGGAGAAATTGGAGTTTTTGTTAAAGCAGGGTGGCTATGCGGGAATTTTTATCGAACCTTTGGTGCAAGGTGCCGGGGGAATGCGAATGTGCCGCCCTGAGTTTTTGCAGGATCTCGCCCAACTTGCTCGCCAGTTTAATGTATTGTTGATTTACGATGAAGTAATGACTGGTTTTGGTCGCACGGGCGAACTGTTTGCCTCTGTTAAATCTGCAACGAAGCCGGATATCCTGTGTTTGTCTAAAGGGTTGTCTGGCGGCTGTTTGCCACTTGCTGTCACAATGGCATCGGAGGATATTTATCAAGCTTTCTGGCGAGATGAATCGGACAAAGCTTTTTTTCACGGTCATTCTTACACCGGAAATCCCTTAGCTTGTGCGGTGAGTGTAGCATCCTTGGAGCTTTTGGAGCAAAACCCAAATGTGTATCAAGGGATGGAAAAATTGCACCGCCAATATCTGAATCAATGGCTGAGAAATCATCCTAAACTCGAACGGATTAGGACTTGTGGCACGATCGCAGCAATGGATGTAAAAACCGAAAGTGTTTCGGGGTATTTTAATGACATTGCTCCTGTATTGAAAGCTAGATTTCTCGAAGCGGGTTTTTTGCTCCGCCCCTTGGGAAATACGCTTTACTTGATGCCTCCCTACTGCATTTCTCCTGATGAACTAGAATCGATTTATCGGGTAATTCGTCAGGTTTTGGATACTCTGTAAACCCTTTAATTTTAGTAATGAATTTACCCAATTGGAACGATTTGGCTGACGAGGCGCTGGCGGGCAAATGTATCTCTCGCGAGCAATCTTTAGCCGTATTGCGCGCACCGGATGAGGTTTTGCTGGAACAACTAAACGCAGCTTATCGGGTGCGCCGCCACTACTGGGGAAACCGAGTCAGGCTGCACTATTTGTTAAATGCTCAAAGTGGCCTTTGTCCTGAAGATTGCCATTATTGTTCTCAGTCAAAAATTTCGACTGCGGAAATTGAGAAATATCCGCTTTTAGCTAAGGATAAAATTCTGGATGCCGCCCAACGCGCAGCAGAGTTAAAAGCTGGTACGTTTTGTTTGGTGATTTCGGGTCGCCAACCCAGCGCATCTACTTTCGATCGCGTTTTGGATGCTGTCGAGACTGTGAAGGCAAATTATAACCTGAAAATTTGCGCTTGTTTGGGATTGTTGAGCGAGGAGCAAACTCATCGGCTGGCTAAAGCTGGAGTCGATCGCGTAAATCACAATCTCAATACTTCCGAATCATATCACTCGGACATTTGCACGACTCACACTTTTGGCGATCGGGTTGAAACCGTCGAACACGTAAAAGCAGCGGGAATCACAACTTGTTCCGGCGGAATTTTGGGGATGGGCGAATCGGATGATGATGCGATCGATTTAGCGCTTTCGCTTCGCAATTTGGGCGTTACTAGCGTGCCGGTTAACTTTTTCATTCCGATTCCCGGGACGCCATTTGCAGATGTCAACAGGTTAACTCCCCGCCAATGTTTGCGAATTCTCTGTTTGTTCCGATTTTTGCTTCCTAGCCAAGAAATTCGGATTGCTGGGGGACGGGAGGTGCATTTGCGATCGCTGCAACCTCTCGGACTCTACCCCGCTAATTCTATCTTTGTTGGCGATTATCTGACAACTCCCGGACAAGCTGCCCATCAAGATTGGGACATGATTCGAGATGCGGGATTTGCGATCGAATCCCCCGAAGGTTCTCTCTTAGAAGTTGATTCAGCAGTTACTCAATCGGAGCAAAAAAACCTGGTTGTGTAACTCTTATAGCAGTTGTCAATCAGAGGAAATAGAGTAGGACACGGCAGTGCCGTGTGCCTACCCAATATCTCTACTTCACGCTTACGCATGGGCGGATAGAAACGGAGTTTCTGAGGTAGCAAATGCGTCAGCCTTAAGTTCTTAGATTGTAGGCATAAACCATTATTCTACGGTTAACATTCTTCAATCTAAAATCTAAAATCTAAAATAATACAAAAGGGGGAAATTGTGGACAAACGCGAAGAAATTACGATCGCAGAATACCAGCTAACTGCCGAATCTTTTCGAGAAGGAACTTGGCATCACGACGTATCCCAAAATCGCTCCGCACTGATCGCTGCTATGCCCCGCAATCCCGGTAAAATTCTCGATATAGGATGCGGCCCGGGACGAGATTTAGTAGCGTTCAAGAGCCAAGGACACACAGTGGTAGGCTTAGATGCAACTCCGGCTTTTGTAGAAATAGCTAAGAAGTTATCGGGATGCGAAGTTTGGCAGCAATCTTTTCTGAATCTCGACTTGCCAAAGGCAGAATTTGACGGTATTTTTGCTAATGCTTCCCTGATTCACGTTCCCAGCGACGAGATGGTGAAAGTGCTGCAAGATTTGCACAAAGCCTTAGTTGTTAGCGGTGCAATTGTCATGTCAATGTGCCGGGGAAATTGGGAGGGATACGACGAGCGGCCAACGGGAAAACGCTATACTGCCGGATGGGAATATCATACTTTAGCGCCTTGTTTAGAACAAACAGGATTTGCCATTGTCAATCACTACTATCGCCCCCCCGGTTTACCCCGCGAAGCTCAATCTTGGGTAGTAATAGTCGGCAAAAAAATCTAACGTAAATGGGAAATAGGGAATCGGTAATTGCCAATCATGCCCCTCTCTTCCTCTGCGCCCTCTGCGCCCTCTGCGGTAAAAAAAAACTAATTCAAAAATTTACAGAGGATTGTTGTATACTGTTCCACAGTCAAAAAAACCAATTTCTGCACAACTTAAAACACAATTAATATGACCGAGAAATTCCACATTTTTTTAGCTGGTGCTAGTCGAAACCTCGGCTTAGAAATCGCGAAAGGTCTGACAGCACAAAAGATGCAAGTAACAGCACTTTTGCGATCGCCCGCAACCAGCACCGAATTAGAAGCAATGGGCATCAAAGTCGTGACTGGCGATGCTTTGGATGCTGCCGCTGTGGAAGCTGCGATGGCTGGCGGTGAGCCAATTCATGCCGTAATCAGCACAATTGGCGGCTTGCCAAAAGAGCGAGAAATACCCGATTATTTGGGCAACAAAAATTTGATTAATGCGGCTATCAAAGCAGGCGTGCAAAAATTTATTTTAGTTTCATCCATCGGTAGCGGTAATAGTGCCGGCGCTTTGCCGCCCCAAGCTTTAGAAACTTTGCGCCCGGTTTTAATTGAAAAGGAAAAAGCCGAAAATTATTTGATAGAAAGCGGGATGATTTATACAGTGATTCGTCCCGGCGGACTCAAATCGGAACCTGCCACAGGCAACGGTATTTTAACAGAAGATTGTCGAGTTGCTGGAAGTATTCACCGGGCGGATGTAGCGCAGCTAGTTTGTCAGTGTTTAGTTTCTGATGCTGCTAGCAATAAAGTTTTGTCGGCGGTAGATAAACAGATGGTTTACGGCAATCCCGAATTTGAGGTATTAAATCTGTAGGGACGGGTTTAGGGAAAAATAAGCTGTATCGCATCTAAATTGTATTTTTTGGGCGGGCTAGAAGCCCACCCCACAAGAAAATTGAACTTTTGTGGAACAGGCATCTTGCCTGTTCATAAAAATGCTGCAAGATTTGGCACTCAAGAATCAAAGGGCTTAATCCACGATCGCCCGATCGCCCAATCCAAAACCAAACCCGCGATCGCAAACAATACTACACTCTCGGCACCGCGAACAGCAAACGGCAATAACTCCTGTAGGGCGGGCATCTTCCCGGGTTCAAACAACAATCCAGCATCCAATTGTCCAAAAGCCCGCACCAACCCAAAAGCCAACACCGCACCAGATTTAAGCTGCGGGTTAACATCTCGGCGAATCGCATAGCGGTAAGTCACGCCGAACAAAAAACCGCCCAAAAGTGCGATCGTCCCTCGGGCGGCAAAATTTAGGTCAATTTCCCTTACCTGCAAACTCGCCAGAGAATCCAACCTATCCGCTAGAATTAAGCTATTACCCAGGGCGATCGCCCCAAAACCCAGTAAACAAGACAAAGCAGCAACACTCCCTGCCTTCAAAGATTCTACCCGTTCAGCGGCACTAAAATTTGACGAGTCCTTCACGGCGCCCTCATTCTTAAAATAGCTCAAATTGACTTATAAAAAATACCCTGAAAACCCTGTGACTAGAGTCCAGGGATGAAAGGGCATGGCAGGATAAATCCAGCCTATCAGATATACCAATTGCACAAATGTCTGGCAAGTGTGGTATCGTCAAAAGAGTCGAAAGTTGCGAATTTTGAGAAATCAAGTATCTAGCTTAACAGCAGTACGGATGCTCAAAATAATTAATCATAACCAATACTAAGGTTGTGAATTAATTAAATCGTCAGTAAAAGACGTTAAAACCTACCCCCGGACTGGAGGAAAGTCACGACCGAGGAGCTAGTTGTAAGACTAGGATAGCAGACCGCCATTTTTGGCAAAAGGATTGCGCCCGGAAACCCTGGCAATAGGGATATTAAGACCCGAAAGTCTTAAGAATCCCCGTCGCGATCGCGCGGGGAGTGTCAACATAAGGTTTGGAGTCACTTTGTACAGTTTGTTCAATAAATAGCTATGGATATTTTGTCACTCGGTTGGGTTTCGGTGCTAGTTCTGTTCTCCTTCTCAATTTCAATGGTCATTTGGGGACGCAACGGTTTCTAGATTCCAGAATAGCTTGCGGGGCAAGCTTTTTAACTGCCCCGCATTTTTGGTCCATGCTATTTAACCAAACCAAAATAACAGGAGTTGTAAACATGACAGCAAAAAAAATATTAATGCTAGTCGGCGACTTTGTAGAAGACTACGAAGTAATGGTTCCTTTCCAAGCACTGCAAATGGTAGGTCACACCGTCCACGCCATCTGCCCGGACAAAGCAGCAGGCCAAACAATTCGCACCGCAATTCACGACTTTGAAGGCGATCAAACCTACAGCGAAAAACCCGGTCACAACTTCACTTTAAACGCGACTTTTGACGAAATCAACCCGGCAGACTACGATGCTTTGATTATCCCGGGAGGACGCGCCCCAGAATACATCCGCCTCAACGAACAAGTGCTGCAAATTACCCGCTACTTTGCCAACAGCAAAAAGCCGATCGCATCTATTTGTCACGGCTTACAGGTTCTAACAGCAGCAGGCGTACTCGAAGGCAAACGCTGCACCGCATACCCCGCTTGCAGCCCCGACGTACTCCGGGCCGGCGGCAAATATACAGAAGTTCCAGTTACCGAAGCCGTAGTCGATGGCAATTTAGTCACCGCCCCCGCGTGGCCAGCACATCCTAACTGGCTGGCCCAATTCCTGAAAGTTTTGGGAACGAAGATCGAACATTCAGAAACAATCCTCGTTTCGTGAAGGATAAATAGGAATTAGGCTGTAAAACCAGGTTGATACGCAACAGGTAATGGGTAATTGCCAATTGTCCTTTATTCACGCTTGACTTCTTCCCTCAAAATCCCTCATTTAAATGGGTTAAATCCCGATTCACTGCGCGTTGCCGAACTTCCTTCAGACGATGAAAATCTTAACAGTTAAAGTAAAACCTAATTCCCAACAGCAAAGCATCGCAGAACAACCAGACGGCAGTCTTACAGTACATCTCAAATCGCCGCCAGTTGACGGTAAAGCCAATCAAGAATTAATCATCCTGTTAGCGAAAAAGTTTAAAGTGCCGAAATCTGCGATCGGCATTAAATCCGGTTTTTCCTCCAGAAATAAACTTGTGGAAATTCCAATCGAACCTTTAACTTTGAAATAAAGGTAATAACAAATCTATCTAAAGAGGGAGTCAGACTCAACTTTCAAATCCTATATTAGTAGTTGTAGAGTTAGAATATAAAATTATGAGCATTGAAAATAGAGTCGAAGCAACAGCGAAGAATATTGAAGGCAAAATCCAAGAAGCTGTTAGCGAAGTTACAGGCAATCAGAAAGATAAATTAGAAGGTCAATCCAAGCAGGACGAAGCATCAGCAATTCACCTGAAAGAAGACCTCAAAGATAAAGCAAAAGAGATTGTAGACCAAGCTTAGTAACAGTATTCGCTACAAGTTTCCTGACTACTAAATCCCGCAAACGATATGTTTGCGGGATTTTTTTTTATAAGGAGCCTAAATTATTTGTACCAATATGTAGGGGCGGGTTTTACCAACCATAATTGCCAAAAACTAACCATCTCATAAACCCGTCCACACCCACCCAATAATTCAGAATTAATTGAATTTAACGGTTGGGCGACGATGGTTAATCGGGTTTATATCATGTCCGATCGATTAACCATAATATCCCGGTCGGGGCGGGTTTTTGAGATGGTCAATTATTGGCAGGTATTGTTGGCGAACCCTCCCCTACAAAAATCCCGGTCGCTGGACCGGACATGATATTATTCGTTGGGTGGGGGGGTGGTTTATCAACATTATTGGTGCGTGGCAAAATTCATCGGCGAATCGCCCCTACAGATTCTAGTAATTCATAATGCAAAAGCATTAATTTTGTGGTGGGAATTGTCTCTCTTGCATAACTTGTGCCATCTTGATGAGAAAATTATACCTCAAAAGCACTGCCATCAAATTCCATCACAACTGTTCCTACTTGTCATGAAAGATAATTTAATGATTTGTTTTGTTTAAAAATGGGTTGCTTCTAAGTCTCCTGTTAAAGCAACAATATCTAGGTCTTTAATTGTTTTCATTATTTTTACCTCACTTTTTGACTTGGCTGGGGGCGGGCCGATCGAGATTAGTCCTGGAGGCAGAAACCGGGTTTTTACTCAAATACTGCATCCCGGCCTTTAACTAGGAGTGAAAAGCCCAGTTTCTTTAGTTCTGATGCGTCATTGCTAAAGATTATTGGCGCGTGGCAAAATTCACCCGTGAACCCGCCCCATGCCCCATGCGATTTTCGCTTTTTGATTAAAATTACCAATCAATCTAAAATCTAAAATTGCCCCATGCTGATGCCCACAAAAAAGCCAGGGATGGATATCCCCAGCTCGAAACATAGCACAATTAGTTTTGAGAGTTCGTAGGGCGATGTTTCAGAATCGACCCCACCCACTTTTACCCAAATTAAATCAGGGTAATGTCAGAAGCCGTAATGGCCGGTTTGTTATTCAGAATTGCCAGCGTAACGCCTGGGTTAGAACCACCAGAACCGTCAGTGTCAAATCCTAGTCGTCCGGTTGCATTTTCATAAAAGAGGAACGGTTGGTTCCCAGCCGCCCCGGCTGGACCAAAACCGCTAGGGTAAGCCCCATTCTCAAGCACCAAGAACGACCTCGCAGAAAGTCGATTCGTACCTTCCACTGCACTCAAGCCGGGGAAGCCGTTGAACTGCAAGATAAACTTGTCTTGACCGACCGTAAAATCGCCGATTTGGTCTGGCTGACTACCCACCTGGCCGGTGCTGGGGTCGATGGTGACGCCCTCGCCGAAGTTGTTGTAGTAGAAGCTGTCATTGCCACTGCCACCAATCAGCGTGTCATGACCAGGCCCGCCGGCGATAGAGTCGTTACCGTCGCCCCCGATCAAATAGTCGTTCCCAAAGCCGCCCAACAGCGTGTCGTTTCCGCCACCGGCATCTAAGGTATCGTCCCCGTCAACTCCTGGGGTGATAAGATTGGTGGGGCCGCCGAACAGTATGTCATCGCCAGCACCGGTAGTTATGGAATCAGTGCCGTTGCCACCAGTGATGAAGTTGCTACCTAAGTTATCAGTAATGACGTTTGGCGCTGTTAGACCGGTAAAGTTGACACCAGTAGCATAGGAGATGGTGTCGTTACCGCCAAGCGTGCCAATTAATCGATCGCCCGTGGTGGCAAACAGGATTCTGTCACTTCCTTCACCGCCGTTCATGTAGTTGATGGCGCCAGTGCTGCTGTTGCCAATTAACAGATCGTTGCCGAGCCCGCCGTCGAGACTAATCCGCGTAACACTAGTACCGTCAAAAGTGGCAAAAGAAGCATTGAGCGTATCGTTGCCGTCTGCACCGGAGGCTTGAGTAAAGATGCCGCTCAAGCTGTCACTGCCTTCGCCGCCGATCATTGTATCCGTCGCAAAAGCTGCAACGATCGTGTCGTTGCCCACTCCGCCGTCGAGCAAGTTGCGACCCGCGAAGCCTGGAAATGAACTCGATGCGCCTACACTCGAAAATGCAGTCACCGTCCTCGACACGATGAAGTCGTCGCCTGCACCTCCCAGGGCGGTATCAGAAGTGGCAAAAACGCTGATCGTGTCGTTGCCGTCGCCGCCGTCAAAGAAGTTTCTGCCGCCGCCAAACTCGCCGATCGCGCCGTAGAGAGAATCGTTGCCCGCACCGCCAATCAAGCTGGTTCTCTCAATGCCGATCGTGAAGACGGTCGTACCAAACGCGCTGGTTTGCGTAGTGTTGGTAATCACTAAGATGTCGTCGTTATCATCGCCGGACAGGTAGCTGCTGCTGGCCACACCTCTTAGGGTGTCGTTGCCTTTACCGCCAAAGAGACTGTCTCTTACATTGATACCTACAACTAAGTCGTCACCCAAATCACCCCGCAAGTAGTTGCTGCCTTCATTGCCAGCGAAGCCAATAGCCAAGCCACCCTGTAAAGAGAGGTTGTTGCCACCGCCTGCGATGAAGAAGCCGATCGCGTCATTGCCCTTGCCGCCGTAGAGGGTGTCTCTTCTCTGCGCCCCTCCCAGCATCGTATCTGCCCCGTCATTACCAAAAATGAGGTTAGCTTCGACAGTACCTTGGAGGAAGTCTTCTCCCAAACCGCCGTACAGGCTAGCGCGGGCTTCAGCGACTATGGTGTCATTACCTGCGTCGCCAAACAGCAAAGCCGGAGTCCGCTGGGATCTGATTGAGTCTTCGTCCTCGCCGCCGTACAGTGTATCGTTCGGGCCAACTGAAATCAGAGTATCGTTATCGGCTTGGCCAAATATTAAGCTGCCGCCCAGGGTGGAAGTTCTAACGAAATCCGCCCCGGCTCCGGCGAAGATTGTATCCGGGCCCAGTCCCGGAAGGTTTAAATCTAGTTGATTAGAATCGTCATTTAACGTTGTCATACAGCTTCACTCCTCTACTTGTTGGTCATCGCTTGTGCGACTACAGACACTGCCTAGAACACCGAATGTTTGGATGCCGCTGTAGTTTAACCTGTTTGCCAGCCGCAAGTCTAGCCTACTGGCCTTAACCCTGTCTAGACTTTCTCCCTCGCGGACTTTTTGCTTGTAAGCTTTTATTTTCAATGTCTTCACCCTTTAATAACCCTTTTGCACAGTCTCAGGTGCTCACGCTCAAGAAGACGCGGCTCCTATTCTTAATGTTCCATTCTGGATTGGCGGTCGGGGATCGCGTCCGGGGGAGGAAATTAAAGATTAAAAAAGGCAGATCTGGGTGATCGGGAAGACAAGGGAAATTGAGAGATTTGTTACTTAGTAACAAGGCTTTGTGGCAATGGACGGTTTTCCAGGCAGGGCCGTCATTTAATAATTCTGGCCTGGATCGAACCGAGTACCGCTCCGGGCTTTAAAAGTCTACGCCCCGCTTTAGTTCTACGCCCCGATCGCCGTAGTGTTTGTGACAGTATACCTCGGAGTGTACGCTTGCCAAGTCAAAGTAAGCGTGGGGTTTGTGGCAGCGCCCGGTGATAATAATTTCTGTATCCCGCGGCTTGCGTAGCAGGGCTTCTACGATCGGCTCTACTGGCAGCAGTTCTAAGTCTACTGTGGGATTGAGTTCGTCGAGAATAATCGTTTTGTACCAGCCACTGGCGATCGCACATTTGGCGATTTCCCAGCCGCGTTCTGCTTCGATGCTGTCTAACTCTTGCTGTTGTCCCCGCCAAACTATAGCATCCCGGCCGCACCGCTGGTGGTCTACTAGCTGCGGGTAGCTTTGCCGCAAAGCCGAGATCGCCGCATCTTCTGTATAACCGGTGCCGCCTTTGAGCCACTGCACGATTAACACGCGGTGAGATTGGTCTTGACTGATACCCCTACCTATTGCCTGTAAAGCTTTGCCCAAAGCGCTCGTAGACTTGCCTTTGCCCGCTCCCGTGTATATTTCGATACCTGAAATATGATGCTCGGCCGCTGCGGGGTGATAGTGGGGCTTCATTTCTGAGTGCAAGTCGGCAATATCCAGCAAAGCGGACGGGGCCGCTCGGCCTGTGGCGATTACTTCTAAATATTCTGGTTTGTTTTTGAGGGTTTGGACTACTTCGTCACAGGGCAGCAAACCCAAGTCCAATACGGGGTTTAGTTCGTCTAGTACCACCACGGAATAGAGCGAGCTTGCGATCGCTCCTTTGGCTATATCCCAGCCTCGCTGAGCTTCTGCGCGATCAAAGCGGGTGATTGCTTCGGCCCCAAAATATTCGGCACGGCCGGTGCGCACTTGGTCGATCAAGTGCGGAAATGCCCGTTGCAAGGCTTCTATTGCCCCGTCTTCGTCGTAGGAGCGGCCGGGGCCTTTGAGAAAGCGCAGCAACAAAACTCGCGTGGGCGAGTCAGAATTGATACCCAGCCCGATCGAGCGCAACACTACTCCCAAAGCTGCCTGAGACTTGCCTTTACCAGCGCCGTCGTAGACGTGAATCTGACCGGAGGCCCGTTCCGACCGGGATGAGGCTGTCCGAATACCAATGCCATTCCTTACCATAATCAGCAGTTATTTGAGTCTGTATCGGGGTGGGTATTCGATCGCGCCCCTTGAATGTTTAATTTTTCCATTCTGTTGGCGGATCTCAAAAGATTATACGATAAGTCCTAACCCCCTATTTTTTAAGCAGCGATCAAACGCAATCAGGGACTCCAACCTGCCGTTAATATTATTCCGCTTGTGGTGTACAATTAAAATTTAACACGGACTGATATACCTGAAGGCTTATGATTGCGAGTGTTTTCCCATTTCGGACTGTTTTGGTGCAAATTTTAATTATGTTTTTGGCGATCGCAATCGAATCGTGGTTTCTGCAAAAACTACTTAAACTCGGTCCCAAAACCAGCGTTGAATATACAGCCATCCTCAATCTATCTTGCGCTTGCGTAGGCTGGTTAGTTTTCTTCGGCATTGAAAGCGTTCTTTCCAAAGATTTGCGGGAACAGCTTATTGGTTATATTTTATTAGGTCGAGGCCAGGATGTTTACGCTCCACTAACTATGATAGCAGTCTCAGTATTGGCAGTAAGTTTTATAGCTAAATGGCAGGGATTAGAAATCATAGAAAACATGGTTTTAGGCAATAAAAAAGCTTCCAAACCTCAGTTTTTAGGACCGCCCACCCTCACCCGCCGTCCTCCCAAAAAAACTTTTCAAGTAACTACCCAGTTTGGTGGAATTTTAATCGCCCACACTGTTAGCAATGTCGTTATTTTAACCGTGTTGTTTTTGCAAAGCGTCTATTGAAATCTATGATGAAGCAATTTGTTGATGTCACTCAGCAACTCACTAAGCTGACGAACAACCTTTGGGAAACCAATAAAAAAGTCCAAAAGGCGATTATTCCGCCTAAAGTTGTCCACTGGAAGACGCCTTTACTGCTCAGCATCTTTTTAGCTTTGCTATCAGTGGCCGCAGTCACTGACTGGGGGACGAGAACTCTGCTTTTTGATATGAGCTGGTTATTTTTTACACTTTCAATGGGTTTGCTGACCAGCCAGCAACCTTTTGTGATTAACAGAGTAAGTCTGAGTCCGTGGGTGACAAGTATCTTAATTGGCTTGTGGTTGCTGGTAAGATTGCCATCGGATAGGAAGGAAATAGCATGGATATCGGGCCCACTTATAGCAGTAGTAGTTCTTGCTATCATAGATATTTGGAAGAGCGAGTCAAAACGGGAAGGTATCAGGTCGTTGGTGCGCCCTCAGTTTTTGATAATTACCCTAGTTCACCTGCTTTTTTCCTGTTGGTTTGCCTTTCACTTTTTAATTCAAGGTTGGATACAACAATATCCGAGCGTTTTATCGCAGGATTTGAGGGAAAGCGATTATGTGGTGACATTTCAACAGCCAACTATTAATCGCTCCCGAGGAGTTGTCATCCTCAATGCAATGGAGCGATATCTGCAAAAAGAAGCCAGCACAAAACCGTGGGCGCAGGTAGAGCAAATGTTAATAGATATTGACAACGAGCGATTTTTTCTGAAGAATCAAGCCTTAAAAACAACTGGGTTAGTCCCAGAAGATGCGAGCTGGGATGTCAAAACTTCGATCGTCCAAGGAGAGTCCCGCTATCAGTTAGAGATGCAGGCAACTTGGCTGGGGCTGGTTTTTAGACCGGAAATATATTCGTTTACCAAATCTTGCGAGGTGTTCGATATAGGCAATAGGGCGACTGTAACCTGCGATGCGATCAAACGCTCTCAACCCGGACAGAAAAAAGATGGAACTGCCAGAGACAGTCAAGTTTGAGCCTGTCTCCCGCAGTTAGGAGAGTGTCCCAGAAGAAAGGGTACGAAGGGGAGATTGGGGAGAATCTTCCCTCGAACCTCGGACTTCTTCCCTCAACATCCAATCCGTTAAATCCGTTAAATCCCGATTCACTGCGCGTTGGGGCCCTTCATTCTTCCTTATATTAAAGTATGGCGAAAGTTTCCAGCGGGTTAATAACTAGATGAATTTAAGAAGAATCTTGACAGTCGCGACTAATGTATTTTGGGAAGTAATTCGCGATCGCATCCTTTACTTAATTATTATTTTTGCTCTGTTGATGGCAGCCTCGGTACGGTTGATACCGGAATTGGCTGCGACAACCGAGAAGAAAATTATCTTAGATGTCGGTTTGGCTGCTATTAGCCTTCTCGGTCTAATTGCCACAGTTTTTGTGGCTACCGGATTGGTCAACAAAGAAATTGAAAAGCGCACTGTTTACCTGTTAGTTGCTAAGCCGATAAGTCGGGCTGAGTTAATTGTGGGCAAGCACTTAGGGCTGTCGGCGGTGCTGGCGGTGCTTGTAGCGGCAATGACTGTTATCTATCTGGCTATTCTGAGTGTGAGCCGCATTCCTTTCCCTTTGGAAAGCATTTTAATCGCTTCGTTGTTTCTCTGGTTTGAGCTGTGTCTGATGGCCGGTGTCGGGATTTTATTTGGGGTTTTTAGCAGTTCGCTGCTGGCAACTTTACTGACATTTGGCGTTTATTTGATGGGACATTCGACGCGGGATTTAGTGGCTTTGGGCAAGTTAACTAAAAATCCTGGCATTGAACAATTGATGATGGGACTTTATCTGGTTTTGCCGGATTTAGCCAGATTCAATTTGAGAAATGATGCTGTTTACGGACAAGTTCCTTACTTGGCGGGTTTGATTACAGATGCTGGGTACGGTTTGCTGTATTTGGTGCTGCTGCTGTCAGTTGCGATCGCCATATTTTCCCGTAGAGAATTTTAAAATGCCCATTCCGCACCTGCAGAGGAATAGTTTGTAGTGACGACTTTAGTCCTCACTACAAACCAATTTTATTATCGACTTAGCGCGCTAAGATAGAGACAAGGTTATCGATCGGCAATCTCGACTAAAACTCAAACTTTTATTCGTAAAATGAGGTGACTTATGACTACTGTAATTCACAAACCGATATCGCAGCTCAAGATTACTTGGCCGCTGCTACCCGATGATTTCATCCTACCAGACGACCCCGTGGAAAATATAGAACATCCTTTAATCTCTAACGGTTTGCGCCAGTCTGTAGTGGATTCCCCGGAACTAATGCAAGACGCACTAATAGTTTCTAATTTTGCTTTGTGCGCTGCTGTGGACGATCGCACTATTTGCAAAGCCCCAGACTGGATGTACGTGCAGCCAGTTCAACCTTGGCCTCACAACTATCCCCGCCGCAGTTACACGCCTCATACCGAAGGAACTGTCCCTTTTGTAGTGATGGAATTTCTATCAGCTACTTACGGCGACGAATACTCTGTCGAACACACAGAAGAAATCGGTAAGTGGTTTTTTTACGAACAAGTAATCAAAGTTCCTCGCTATGTCATTTTTCGGCCGCATACAGGCAGAATAGAAGTTTATGCGCTAGAATCAGAGCGTTATGACAATCAAAATCCTGATGAAAACGGCCGTTATTTAATACCTGGATTAAATCTATTTTTGGGAGTGTGGCAGGGAACTCGCGAAGGTAGAACGGGATATTGGCTGCGCTGGTGGACGGAGGGCGGAGAACTGCTTTTGTGGCCGGAAGAAAGGGCAGAAAATGAACGCCAGCGAGCCGATCGCCAACAGCAAGACAAAGAGTTAGCCGAGACGCTGCTGGAACAGGAAAGACAGCGAAATCAAGAACTTTTGGCTCGATTGGCAGCCCTCGGTATCGATCCCGAATAGCATTAGAAGTCCGATGTCCGTCGGAAAAAGGAACAGGTTCGAGGGAAAAAGGGAACCCGATCGAGATATGCTTTCTTCATCCTTGCTTTCTTTAGTTTGCTTTCTTACTTCTCTGTTTGTAACAAAAAGTTGAAATTATGTTAGTAGAAAAACTAGAACAATTAAAAGATATTTTCGCACAGATGGAACGGGCTTTGATTGCCTACTCCGGCGGAATTGACAGCACTTTGGTGGCAAAAATCGCTTTTGATGTGTTGGGCGATCGCGCTTTGGCAGTGACGGCAGTTTCCCCGTCTCTACTGCCAGAAGATTTAGAAGATGCGCGCATTCAAGCAGCAGAAATTGGGATTGCCCACCAGGAAGTACAAACTCAGGAAATGGCCAATCCAAATTACACTTCTAACCCGGTTAACCGCTGCTATTTCTGCAAAAGCGAACTGCACGATACTTTGAAACCCCTAGCACTAGCAAAGGGTTATCCTTATGTGGTGGATGGGGTTAATGCTGACGATTTAAAGGATTACCGTCCCGGAATTCAGGCTGCGAAGGAACGCGGCGCGCGATCGCCTTTAGCAGAAGTAGGCATGACTAAATTGGAAGTGCGGCAGTTGGCCAAAGAATTGGGTTTGCCTTGGTGGGACAAACCGGCTCAACCTTGTTTGAGTTCGCGCTTTCCTTACGGCGAAGAAATCACTGTTGGAAAGTTGCAAAGAGTGGGGCGCGCTGAACGGTATTTGCGACAGTTGGGACTGAAAAATTTGCGAGTGCGATCGGATGGAGATACGGCGCGCATTGAGTTACCAGCGGAGGAGATTCAGGAGTTTGTGGTAAATACGGATTTGCCTGCATTAGTCGCGGTGTTTCAAGAGTTTGGTTTTGTTTACGCGACTTTGGATTTGGAGGGGTTTCGCAGCGGCAAATTAAATCAGGTTTTGCAGCCGGAATTGTTGGGGGCGAAAGGTTGATTAATTTTCTTGAAAAAATGTCACTACAACCGTGTGTTCCTCCCGATCGCATTTAACTTGAAAACGGCGCTGAGGATAAAGCGATTTTAGGCGACTTTCCCACATCTGAGCTAATGCTTGTCCCAAATACAATAAATTCTCAGTGCTAGCGTTTTGGGCACCGGGGAGAATGTCATCAACGTGCTGGTGGTTCATCACCTGTTCAATTCCGGCGACATCATTCCCCAGCTCGATTTTCCACTGTTCGTATATTTGACTGTTAAAGGCTTCGGACAAAAAGATACCGCCTTCATGTTCGACAAAATCTGGCCAGAATAGTTTTGTGAAAGCTATGGCAATTTCAATGTTAGCTGCTCCAAAAAGATAATCCCAAAGCGAGAAATCATCACCGTTGGCTTTTTTCCATTGCTGGAAATCGCTTAGTTTATCTGCATTCAAGGATATTTGTTTGAGGGACATAATTTCTAGGGTATTTCATCCAATCTAGCTAGCCTAACTGTTTTCTCAGGTAGCACGAAAATGTCTCCTGCTGGGTTTTGGTTATGTTTATATTCAACGGCGTGAGGTGTCGGCACATTTGCATGAGCCTTTCCTGTCAAGTCTACTCGCTTAATTGCCCGTCCGCTGTCATCGTAGACGATATAGCTGGTAATGTTCTTGCCATCCATGCGGTAGAGTAAGTTTCTGGCACTTGCTCCATCTAGAGGAAATCGGCCGCTGACCAGGGTTCCGACGGCTATAAGTTTGCTAGCGGGAATGCCAACTGTCCAGTCAACTGGTTTAGACATATATAACTCCTGAATTATTTTACTACATCAGTTTGATATACAGCAGATTCCAATTGAGTGAAGTACATTTACCCCACCCGCCCTATCGGGCACCCTCCCCGAACTTCGGGGAGGGTGGGGGAGGGGTGTACTCCATTTAGATGCAAAGCGCTGTATTTAGGAACAAGATCTCACTTCACTCTGCTTTAGAAACGAGCCAAAAAAAAGGAGTTCCTGGCTGGGAGGAACTCCTGAGTATAGGGTTGTTTCATTTGTATTAATCGGAAAGTCGATTCTTAGTGGCGAGGCTTAAAAAAAAAGCCTGCCAAAACGACTATCAGAATTTTAGAGATCTATGAGTGCTGATTTGATACAGATCCAGCATAACTTAATAGCTCTGAATTGGGAACAGTTACTAAATTCTTAGGGATTTAATCTTTAAGTTTCTGCTAGATTGCGTTATAGCTCTTAAACAAAGGAGACTTACGGAAGCTTTAGCGGTTCTGGGGTTGGGCTAGGATCGAGTGTATGCTGACCCAATTTTAACAGTTGGAGCTTTAGTAATATGTCACAAACTCAGAAGACGCAAACTTCAGCGTCGCAATTTTTTACATTGCCCGATGAAAAAATAATTGTTTCGCGCACCCTATTGCGTGAGATTTTGCAGTTGCTGTCGCTGACTACGCCTTTGTTTAGCTCGCCTAAGCCCCCTGAGCGCCAATGGTCAGCGATAAAATGAATGAAGCTTTTTTGAGCCAAGAAGTTACTCCGTCGCGCTTTTGGCGATGGTAATAACCAGCGGGGGCAGCAATGACTACCATTACTGACCACATTGCAATCTGTATCGCGCTTTTGGCAGCAGGCAAATATCGAGCCAAGGAATACTGCTCGACTCTGGAAACCACGACAGACAATCAAACTCGACTGAATGCAGCTATTACAAAAATAGATGAAGCTGTGCAGGACTTCGAGGCTTTCACAAAGGCGCTGGCGAAGCTGCCACAGTCCTAAAAATGCGCTGGAGCGGAACCGGGAACTAGATGGTAATTAGTTCTAGTCAATACTGAGAATAGGTAAAGCAGTCCGCACTTACAGCGTATTCCAGGTCGATCGAGTAGAACGGCCCGGCCGCGTATCCCTACGGCGGCGGGGATAGATCGATAGGCGGGTGTCCTTCATAAACGTGGAATCTGCTGTATGCATGGGTGAATAATCTGGGCGACAATACTCGTGACATCGCCCGTGAATTAAAGCAATAGCATAAACTGAAGTAGCAGCCAATTGAAGCAAGTTTTATGAAAGTTAAATTTAAGTTAATCTCCGTTGTCTTGGCTTTGTTTTTGTGCGCTTACATCCCGTTTCAGGTGTTAGCTAACCCCCAACTTTCGGGAGATACAGTTAGCTCTGCACTGTGGTGGCAAGTTATTGTGTACAATCAGGTACAAGAAATTAAAGACCGGCAATATCAAGGCTGTGTGTGGGGCGACTCTATTTCCTCGGCTCTGGGCGATTCTTTGGGTGAAGAAAACTTTAATTTTGCCATCGGCGGGATGAGTTCAGTTTCGCTGCTAGAACAGCTTAAACTTGTAGTGCCACAGCGGTTTACCTGCGAAAAAGCGATTTTGGCGATCGGCACAAATGATGCTATGTACGGCATTAGCGACGACCAGTTTGTCAGCAATTTAAAACAGGCGATCGCAATTATGCGATCGCTCGAAACAAAACAGATTATTCTGATTCCTGCTTTTTACTCAACTCTTGCCGCCAGCTACAATTCTAAATCAGCAGGAACAATTGCTAGAGTTGACGAAATCAATGTTCTCATCGATCGAGTAGCCGCCGCCGAAAAAGTGACTGTTGAATCTCGTGGCATACAAGCATTGTTTAAGGAACATGAGCTCAATGCAGATTTAACAATTGACGGCGTTCACCTCAATGCCAAAGGTTTAGATATATACAGGAAAGTTTTGTTAAATGTTTTGAATTCTCCCTGAACAACGCGCAATTTTTCTGAAATAATATGTGTTTAAATTATTACTTTAAATTTCTTCGGTGCGGACTTGATGCGTGTAGTTTGAGCTTAACGACCGAAATCAAATTGTTTTGTAGGGAGGACTGAAGTCCTCACTACAAAATTAGAATGGTTATTTTACCTGACTAGATATCAAGGAGTAGTTGGCTGAATTTGCTGCGGCTGCTGATTCTGGAGCTGAAGTTGCTGCTGTTGAATCAGAAGCTGCTGATTCTGAAGATCTATTTGCCGCTGTCTGTCTTCAAGTTGCAGTCTTCTGTCTTCTGCTTGCTGCTGTCTTTCCTCACGTTGTAGCTCTCTTTCTAGCTGTCTGTCTTCACGTTGCTCTTGTCTGTCTTCACGTTGTTCGCGAATCTCTCTGAGCTGATTTCGCCGCTCGAAATCCCCTCCCAAAAATAAGTTTTGAAAAGCGTTGATAGTTGCTTGAAACCCAGTAAAAACCCCGCTAACCGAGTTGATCCCATTTACAGCTCCTGCGATCGGCTGCAAGAATCTGTTAATATTGTCTGCAGCCCTAGTATAACCCGATCGCGCTACAAGAATCACATCGTTGTTGCGGAGAGTTGGGTTATTATTAGGATTCAACCCTTGAGCAAAATCCACGTCGATCGTGCGGCGAGAAACAGTACCGTTGGGGTTCAAACGCAATAGTTCTACCTTGTCTTTGTTAGCCCGCAATTGATTGAAACTGCCTGCGGTCAGCAAAGCTTGGTGCAGGGATGTACTAGGCCGAACCAGCAAAGCCCCAGGCCGGATAACTTCCCCCACAATATTGATGCTAATCGCGTTCGGAGAAAAACTGCTAGTTGCGAGTTGAGAAACTTCAGCTAAGTCTACATTAGCTGCTGTCGGGATAATCACGCTATCTCCTTCTTGCAGCAAAATATCTTGAGTTGCGTCGCCTTTTTGCAGCAAATCCCACAGATTTACCATGATAGTTTGTTCGTTGCCACCTCTGACTCGGCGGCGAATTTGCACGCGGCGAATGTCAGCTTCTGTAGTGATACCACCAGCAATTTTCAATGCTCTAGTTATCGTTGGCAGGCCCACAACGGCTCCTTGCTGTTGCTCGATAGATACAAAACTCAACTCTGTTTGTTGGTTGCTCGATCGCACATCCGAAGCAAATACAGTATAAGGCCCGGGCCGGTTTACTTCCCCAACAATTACCACGCCAATTGGTTTAGTAATATCAGCGGAAAAATTAGCACTGGCTCTTTGACGGACTTCTTGAGTATTAAGGGCACTTGCTGTCGGTACAAAAATTGTATCTCCATCTCGAATGGTAACGTCTTGACGCAAATTTCCCGTCTCTAAAAAATCCTGCAAATCAACAGTAGTAACTTGCTCCGGCCCGCCTCTGCGGGGACGGCGAATTTGGACATTTCGCATATCTCCTGCTGATGTCACCCCTTTTGCAAGTTGCAGCATTTCCATCAAAGTCGGGAATTTTACTCCTCCTTCTCTAGTGGGATTAATCTTGTAGGAACCCGGGCGAGTAACTTCACCGGCAAGACCTATATTTAGGGGGCGAGCGGCGACCAGAGTCACGGTAATAACGGGAACATTGATGAAGGGTTCGTATCGCTGGGTAATCACGTTAGCGGCTTCTTGCAGCGTCAACCCTTGAATTAAGACGCTGCGAATGATTGGCAAATTGAGCGTCCCGTCAACTAACACTTGATATTCTCTGCTGAATTCAGGGACGCCGAAGATCTCTAAACCAATGCGATCGCCCGAGCCTAAAGTATAAGCTGCTTCTTGTGCCAGCGATCCAGAATTGCCGATCGGCGGCAAACTAGAACCCGGAGGTGGCAGCGGTACTCTCGGCCGGTTTGGGTTTCTAGCGGGATCCGGATTTCTGATGGCAGGCAACTGAGCTATACTGGGCAGCGAACTCAATAGCACCAGGAGTGCTGACAAACTCAGACTTGTAGCGGTTTGAACGGTATGTTTCATCTTTCTTCCCTGGTTGCAGCCTGGTAATCAACAAGAGCAATTTAGCTAGTTGATTTTAGTTTATTTTCCCTGCTGTCCAGTGTAGCCTCGCTTCGCTGCAAAATCCAGAGGTGGAATCATAAAAATTGTGCGATCGAGCGATTTTAGATTTTAGATTTTAGATTTTAGATTGGGAAATTGAAGGATTAAATTGATATAATCATAATTATCTGCTCTTATTTGCGAGTAAAAAATACGTGGGACTTAAGCTTGATAAGGTGATTCCCTGGGGACGGTGCTTGGATGAATACATAGGAATGTTTAGCTTGACATCAAGTGACCTCAAGCTAGCAATTCTTGATTGTGCCGGCGGCCCGGCGAGTTTCAATGCCGAAATGACTCGCCAAGGTAAAAAGGTAATTTCTTGCGATCCAGTTTATCAGTTTACTGCGGTGGAAATTGGCGATCGCATCCAAGAAACATATCACACTGTCATTGATGCTGTCAAGGCAAATGTAGACGGCTACCTGTGGAACAATTTTGAATCGCCGTACCAGCTAGGCTCCGTGCGAATGAAGACGATGCAGGAATTTTTAGAAGATTTTCCATCTGGCTTGCAGCAAGGCCGCTACATGAATGCTGAGCTACCCATTTTGCCTTTCGAGAACGGTCAATTTGATTTAGCTTTGTGCAGCCATTTCTTATTTGCTTATTCTCACCTGCTTTCGGAAGAATTTCATCGGTCAGCAATTACAGAAATGTGTCGGGTTGCGAAGGAAGTCCGCGTATTTCCTCTATTGCAGAGTTTTAGCGGGGAGGAATCCGAGCACTTAAATCCGATCATCACCGAATTGAAAAAGAGAAGTTTTAGTGTAGAAATTCAAGAGGCTCCTTATGAGTTTCAAAAAGGCGGGAATAAGATGCTGCGAGTTAGCAAAAAAAGCTCAGCATAAAAGTAAGCATAATTTATTATTATGTTAGGGAAACCAAATAACAGCCATTAATTCGCCAACTATTATCAAACTGTTTTTCCATGAGATAAATTGCTCGGATGGGGATGCCTTCCGAGTCGAGCAACAGCACCGGCTGAGCGGGAATTCCTTCTACAGTGGCGAGGTTTTCAAATAATACCGATCGCGGACGGTAGACAGCTTGATAGGCAATTTTTACCATGTGCATAAAGTTTTCTGCTGTGCGAAACTGCTGCTGAATTCCGGGACTGGCGAAGGCAAAAGCCCCAGCAGCATCGTCTTTTTGAAATGCTTGCAGTTGCTTTTCTACGACTGAGCGAATGGTAGCGCGATCGCT
>NZ_JANMZH010000425.1:0-1576 GCF_031383065.1 Microcoleus sp. OTE_8_concoct_300
CTCGTTCCCAGGCTCTGCCTGGTAACGCATATCCAGAGGCTCTGCCTCGCCTTAACCCTCTAACAAACCCTCCATTCTCTCCTTTACTCAAACCTCACGATCGACAAAATATTCGTGTTATTTTGAAGTGAGCTTAATCAATATTCAAAATCAAATCATGTCTGGCGATCGCCTGACTCATCTCAAAAGGCGATCGTAGTTATATACAAAAATCAAAACAAGGAATTGGCAATGTTAGAAACTGAGGGCGATCGGAAAGCACGGCAGCGCATTGAAAATGCACGGCAAAAGGGAGCAAGAGGACTCGATCTTAGCCGTCTGAAACTGACGGAACTGCCAGAGACGATCGCCTCCCTTAAACAGTTGCAAGAGCTTAACCTATCCGACAACCGACTGAGGGAAGTGCCAGAGGCGATAGCCTCCCTCACCCAGTTGCAACTGCTTAACCTCAACAACAACCAACTGAGGGAACTGCCAGATGCGCTCGCATCCCTCACCCAGTTGCGACAGCTTTACCTCTCCTACAACCAACTGACGAAACTGCCAGAGGCGATCGCATCCCTCACCCAGTTGCGACAGCTTTACCTCTACACCAACCAACTGACGAAACTGCCAGAGTCGCTCGCATCCCTCACCAGGTTGCAACAGCTTGACCTCTCCAACAACCAACTGACGGAACTACCAGAGGCGATCGCATCCCTCACCCAGTTGCGACAGCTTTACCTCGACGACAACCCTCTCAATGCTCACCTCGCCGCTGCCTATGAGCAAGACACTCAAGCCGTCTTGCAATACCTGCAGGCAAAAGCACAAGCACAAATCACCCTGAATGAAGCCAAACTGATTTTGATCGGTGAAGGCGAGGTGGGCAAGAGTTGTCTGTTGGGGGCATTGCGCGAGGATGAATGGCTAGAAAGTCGTCCCACCACTCACGGCGTTGAAATTAAGCCAGTTATTGTCACCCATCCCGACAGTGGCACAGAGATATCACTCAATGGTTGGGATTTTGGCGGTCAACCGGTTTATAGATCGACACACCAGTTGTTTTTCAGTGCACCAGCCGTGTATCTGGTGGTGTGGAAGCCGCGAGAAGGCCCCCAGCAGGGCTTTGTCAAAGAGTGGATTACCTTGATTAAGCATCGCGCACCGGATGCCAAGGTGCTAGTAGTCGCCACCCACGGCGGCCCCGGACAGCGACAACCCGACATTGACAGACAGGAAATTCAGGATCGATTCGGCAGCGATACAGTGCTTGACTTCTTCCATGTAGACAGCAAACCCAATCCTCAGAACTCCTGCACCGGGCTGGCAGAATTAAAAGCAAAGATTGCTAGTGTCGCCGCATCTCTTCCGGAAATGGGACGTTCCGTTCCCGCCAAGTGGCAGCGAGTGCGGGAAATCTTGCAGACAAACGACAAAGCCTATCTGCCCTACGATGATGTCCTTGCCATCTGCGCTCAACAGGGAATCGATAAGGAACAAGCAGAACTTTTCCTTCGCATTTCCCATACCTTGGGGCATATCATCCATTACCATTACGATCCAATACTGCGGGATATCGTCATCCTCAAACCCG